>JASHUH010000598.1 GCA_030040115.1 Acidobacteriaceae bacterium
AGGCCACGTCGGCGGGATAATCGAACACATCCTGCGGCAAACCCTCACCGGGAAGCGCGCCATTGCGCGGCGCCCGTGGCGGCGGCTGTGGAACGTCGATGGATTCCGGCTTACGGCCCAGCAGCATCAGGACGCGGCTGCCGGTGGGATTGAACTTGATGACCATGCCGCTATAGGCATCGACAGCCCAGATATTGTTCTCGCGGTCGATGCGCACTTGCTCGGCGACGAGGAAACCGTAGAGAGTCCTGCCGATCTCCCGGATGAAATTGCCGTCGGGATCGAACTCAAACAGCTTTGTCCCGCCGCTCTCGGCGAAGGTGCGCGAACCGCCCATCGAGGCGCTTGGACTGCCGGTCCGCTCGAAGACGAAGATATCGCCTTGCGAGTTGGTCGCGACTCCGGCGACCTCGCCAAGATAGGTGTCCCGGGGCAGTTTCAACATATCGGCGGAGGTAAACGGAATATCCGGCGCGGCGTTCTGGGCGGCGGCCGGCATCCCAACGAGTAAAATTGCGGCCATCATGGCCAGCAAGATGCGTTTCACGGACAATCTCCCCTTCTGATAAGTATTTGTCCTATTGCGTGCCGGCTTATTGGGACTCTAGGACAAATCTCTGTACGCGCCACGATTCGATCTCCCCCACAATGAGCTGGTCAGGATTACGGCAATCGATCGCGTGCACCACCTGGAACCCGGGCGCCAGCTTGCCGGCATAGCCGAATTTGCCCAACACCGTGCCGTCTAGTTCCATCTTGTAAATCTGGCCCGTCCTTTGCCACGTTCCCGGCGCGTTGCCGTTGGGATTGGAGTTTGAGGCGAACAGATATTGGTGCTGGCCCTGCGAGATGCAATCAGTCCAGGCCGTACCCACATTCGTGTAGGCGGTCTTCGGCTCCAGATTATTGTCCAGCACCACATAGCGGTTGTTGCCGCGATCCGCGACATACACATTGCCCTCATGATCGACCTGGAGCCCGTGGGGCAGGTTGAATTCGCCAAGCTCCTTGCCCCGCGCCGCGCCGCCAACCTCGGCGAGAAAACGGCCGTCCCGATCGTATTTCACCACCCGGTTGTTGCAATAGCCGTCGGCGACGAATATGTCGCCCTGGTGGTCCCAAGCGACGTCCGTCGGCCTGCAAAACGTGTATTTCTCATCCGGCGGATTGGGGCCGTGGAGTGTTGGCAGGAGGCCGTCCAAGACAGACGGTCGATGGCCTAGCACCATCAGAATCTTGGCGCCGTCCGGACTGAATTTGGTGATGACGTTGGCGCCCTCATCCACGGTCCAGATATTGTCCTGAGCATCGACGCGCACCGCATGCGCGAACAAGAAGCCGTAATAGCCCTTGCCGATCTCGCGGATGAACTTGCCCGTCTTATCGAATTCCCATAGCCGCGCACCCGGATTGCCGCGGAAGAAGACGAAAATGTCGCCTTTAGAATTGGTGGCGACACCCTGGGTCTCGCCCAGATAATCGCCCGCCGGTATCTGGAAGAAATTCGGCGTCGCCTTATAGGGCAGATCGGGCACATTCTGTACCGTCGCCGCGGCTTGCGGGACGGCAGGGGCGCTGCACAGCAACAGGGCGGCGGTGGCGGTTAGGGATGACAATTTGAAATTCAAGTGATCCTCCCGATTATTGGACAACCATCATTGGCGTGCGCATGGCGCTTTGACGGTTCACTGAGCTTCCGCTCGGAACGGCGCAAGCGCTGACATCGAGATCGGTCAGAAACGGTCCATGACTCTTCCGGCCATCTGCGTCGCCGATAACGACCTCCATGATCTATCTATAATGCCTTTTGCCGGCGCGATTTGAAACCCTCGATCGACTCGCGCCTGCTCCTCGGGTTTCACTTACCCCAGGCGCAGATTGCGTTCTTGAGCCAAAGACGCCGAGTTTGTTTCCGGTCGTGGAACCAGTTGCATAGGGAACTGCCGAACCCAACGTGTCCCTTGGCGTGAGCGCCAAACCTCCTGTCGCATCCAGCCACAGCTAGCCGGTGTTCCTACGATGATTCTTCTCTGCTGCCGCGGGAGCCGAATGTGGCTTGCCCCAAAAGATGAAGGCGCCGCGGTTGGTTGAAGTGATGATGTCCATCGCACCGTTGCCGTTAAGATCCGCGACGGTAACCATGGAACCAACGCCCGAGCGGTTGTGGATCAGCTCTGGCACGAACCGCGCTCCTCCTGGCGCGCTCTTATCCCGAACCGTGTGGTAAACGTAAAGCACCGGAGCGCCCCACGGATCCGGGTCGACGACCTCGTCTTCCGAGATGAAACGCTTCCCGGTAATGAAATCGGGAATGCCGTCCCCATCCATATCGGCAAGGGTGGCGCCGTGGAGTTCGGTGAATGTGACGCCGCCGGCATTTTGGGTGGAGAAGTCATCCATAATCATATGCCTGATAAATGAGATATTACCCTTGCTGTCTCGCTTTTGCTCGTACCAGGCCAACCCAAAACCATGCGCGTGCAAAGAGGTCACTACATCGTTAAGACCGTCTCCGTTTACATCGTAGACGGCCATTGCCGCACCTCCCGATCTAAAGGTCCATCGCGTCGGCGGGTCCGGAGTAAAAGCCACCGGATGGTGCGTCCAGAGCTCTTGGGCGCTGCCTTTGGGCGGGTGTTCCCACCATCCGTTCGACATCAGCACGTCAGGGGCGCCATCACCGGTAATGTCGCCGACACCCATGCCGTGCGGACCCCAGTTGCCAGGTTCAGATATCGGATGGATGATCCATTCGCCCGTGGGATTGTTAGGATCAGGGCTTGCGTAGACAATGGTGTAGATACGCTGGCGGCGATCCAGAGCGGTAGTGAAAACGATCTCCTTTTTGCCATCTCCGTTCATGTCGGCAAAAATCGCAATTTCACTCGATACTCGAGGACCCACGATGTATTTGTCCCATCGGCGCAATTCCCCTCGGGGGTTTTTGTACAAGGTCAAAGGGATATCGAGCGTAGCCACAAGT
>JASHUH010000599.1 GCA_030040115.1 Acidobacteriaceae bacterium
TGATACAACCGCTCAGCTTCCAAAAGCAAGCCGCGGTCCAGATAGGTCTTGGCCTGAGCAGACAGTCGTTGCGCTTGCTCTTCGGCCGGGAGTTTGGCGAGGCGGGCCGCATCCATTTCATCGAGCATCGTGGCCGCCTGGCGAAACGCGGGGGCGTCAAACGTGCGCACGATCCGCTCCAGCGGGTCCGCGTTCCCTGCGCCATTCGAGTCGGAAGCCGGTTGCAGCGCCGGGTTCTTCCATGCTGCAAAAAGCGACTGCGCCTCAGAATCATTGGGCCGCAATTTGATACATTGTTCCAGTTCATTCAGCGCGGCGGTAGTGTTGCCGTGACGATGCAGGCTTACGGCAAGGTTGAAGTGATAGACGGCGGCCCGCGGATCGTCCGCAGCGGCTTGGACAAACAGCGCTGTGCCATCTTGCCCCTGCCGGCTGATGGCGACAGCTTCATTGTTTACGACTTCGGCGAGGGGTAATACTCGCGCCACATCGGTAAAGGCCCGCTCGGCATTCGGATAATCACCGGAAAACAGCAGCGAAAGGCCGCGGAAAAAGCTGGCGCGAAGACCGTCAGGACCGTTGCGCTCCACCTTGGCGAACGCTTCAGCCGCGGCTTCATATTGCTGGTTGTTGTAGTCCTCCTCACCCAGCGCCATCCAGGCGCGACTGAAATCCGGACTGAGCTTCACGGCCATGTTCAGGTGGCGCAATCTCTCGGCTTGATCCGGCTCGGTGATGCCGCGGATGTACTGCTCGAAGGCATCGAGGCGCATGCCTTTCCCTTCGGCGACAAAGGTCTGTTGGGCGACGCTAAAGGAAGGGTCAAGCTCGCAGGTGAGCTTCCAGGCCAACGTGTCGAAGACTTCGATCATCCCCTGCAACGCGCCGCGGGAACTGACTTCTTCTTTCATGCGCAAGTGAGGGACGTCCACGAGACTGGCATGGGCCACTATGTCCGAGCCCTCGGTGGTGAAACTCCCGACGACGATCGAATCGGCGTCCAGCGTTTCGGCGAGCTTGATTGAGCTGGCGCGCGAGGGTTGAAATCCTTCGGGCAAGCCCAGATGATCGAGAGCATAAATGCGATCCGCGCGGGTTGTGGGCTCGAAGCCCGCTGCGGCAAAACGGCTGCTCAGCAAATCGGCCGCCGCTTCACGAATCCAATCCAGGCTTGGCTGGCCGCTCCGATTGTCAAAGGGCAAAACCAGAAGAACGCGCCCATGGTTGGCGATCGTGGGCGGCAGATTGCCGCCGGCAGGTCCTTGGGCGTTGACGCAATCCGCTGGGAGAAAAGCGGTCGCGGCGAAGATCCCCGCGCTCGCGACGACCCATCGAAGGCCGCGCAAACGAAGTGAAAAAGAAGTGAACACAACAGAGAAATTATAGGCTCTGCTGCGGAACCAGAGATATGGAATCGACGCTGGTTTAACGCCGGCACACACGTTCCTTGGGAAAGGTGTGGGGTGTTTTTGCCCCGAAGTTAAGGCCGGTGACTCGGCTTTTAGAGAAGAGGATGAAGATCCAAGCTAACGCGGGAGCGCACAACCGGCTTTATGGACCTGCGGAAGCGATAGGTCTCCTCCGTATGATCGGTGACGGAGACGGGGCTAGGCTAGCTTTAATCAGCTTCCCTTTGGCATCGAACATCAGGGTCCACTTCATGGGTCGCGGCAGTGCCTCAGTGTCGACAAACCCGACCAGGGCGCCCTGTTTGAGAATCCGCAATGAGGGCGGTGCAGCGAGATCCTCGGGATCGGAAGAGCTGTCCGGCTCGCCGACATGAGGATTAGCCCCCGCCAGCGCTGCATAGCACAGCCCGATTCCCAGCCAGCTTGGCTCTTCGCCCGGTGGCTCTTCGGCCCGAATGGCGTTAAAAGCCGCGATAGTGACGGGGTTTATTGGGGCGGGGGAAAAAAGAGAATAGCCTCGCCTTTCAATAGGGATAACGCGTATTCGGCCTTGTCCGTTGCGCGGAACCGAAGCCGAAAACTCGCTCACATCGCCCGCTCCTTCGTTTCGCGTAAAGCGCAAAAAGAGGTGAGCCGGAAGCGATGTGCAGACAATTTGCCGGGGCGTCCAGTTTCCCTCGTTGAATTCCATGCCCTCCAGTCCCGCCTGTTCAGCGATCATGGGTTCGGCGACCCCCAATAGATCGTGGTCTTTCTGTGACAGTTGGTCCGCCGGCCGTATTTCGATGGCTGGGCTGGTTGTATTCAGGGAGTTCCACGGAAAGGACATGTTCTGAGACTTCGGGGAAACGACTTTCATTTTCGGCGGAGCCGGCTGATTCTGATCGGAAGCTTGGGCAGCGCCGGAGACGGTAAAAACACCCAGGGCGGCAAGGGCAAATGCGGTGGGGAAGGATCCGAATCGTACCATGCTGCCGATAGACTACCACCGCGTGGAGCGGCGCTCCTGGGAGAGATCCCCCAAAAGATAGAGCAGCCCACGGCGGGCTGCCCTCGATGATTCCAGGAATGGATGCCGGCTGGAGCCAGTAGTGACCCGGCCGGCGATGCGATCGGTAATTTACTCGCCCGTGCGGCGTGGCCGGCGATGCACCGGAGCCGCCTTCTTCTCGGCCTGGATGAATCCATCGCTCAGGACGATCTGAGCCGTTGCCGTGCGGGTGCTGGTGGCTGGCAGCGGAGTGTAGGAGTTGTAAGTAGCGTCAAGCTCGTCTGCGGGCTGCAGATTGAACGCGAAACCGGGCGCCGGAGCGTCTTTGCACGATACCGGCGCCTTCATGTTCACGATGAAATCGGGCGTCTTCGAGTCTTTCGCGTCCTGGGTCACCGCCATTTTGATCACCGAGACGCTGGGATCGATCACGATCCTCCGGATCCCCGTCGTTGCCGTGAGTGCATCGCCCATTGCATCCGTGTCGGCCTTGACTCCATTCGAAAGAATGTAGCTCTGCGCCTCCTTAATGTGAAGATCGGTGGGCGGCAGGGGCACTGCGCTGCAAGCCGCCGGCGTGGTGAGATGAACGATATAGTCCTTGGGCTTCACTTCTCTCGTGGTGGTGACGGAAACCTTCAGCACATCCGCGGGATCATCGATCACAATGCCCGGTACCGGCGTCATCTGATTCTGCAGCACCGACCAGAGCTTTTGCGCATCGTCCTTGGTCCCGTTCGCCAGAATGAACTCTTTATCTTCCAAATTCAGCTTCGTCAGGTCGGGAGTCGTCGCCAGAACGTTGTGCACGATCTCGGGCGGCGTGGGCGCGGGGGCAATGCTAAACGAGGATGGTGGAAAAACTGTGCCCGCCGAAGCCGACTTGACGGCATCCAGCCCATCGAGATTGCCGTGATACCGTTTGTACCAATATTCAAGCTTCGGTTCGATCTGGGCTTTGTACGCCGCCGGCGCAAAGTTCCAAGCGCGCGCATAGAACCAGCACGCGTCCACTTCATTGCGCGCAGGTCCCGGCTTGGCGTAGGCCTCAGCCAAATTCAGAGTATCCACCAATCCGTTCCCGGCCGTGGTCTGGTTGGCGGGATACAGCATCAACTCCTTCTTGTATTCATCGATCGCCCCCGCATAATCCTTTTTTGACACCGCATCATCGAGGGCGATGGCCGAGTCAAAAATCGGGTAGCTGACGTCGGTCATCTTCTTCCAGTCTTCATCGGAGGTCCCCGCTGGATTGGGCGCGGTCAAACCCTTCTGGGCTAGGGCCGCGGCGTCATCGCAGGTCTGGGGATCCTTGCTTTCGCCGGTGGCGTCGATGCTCTTCTGGCACTCGTTCTTCTTGATATAAACCGAGATGAGGATGGCCTTCGGGTTGGTCGGATCCAACTGCAGCAGCCGGGTTGCCGCGCTCAGCGCCTGGTCCTGATCGTTCAACTGCTGATACGTATCGATCAACTGATCGAGCACCGCCTTCTTGACCACGCTTTGCGGATAGGTCTTCAGAAAATCCTCAAGGGCCGCAGCTTTGGCCTTAGGATCGGTTTGGGTAATGGCATTTTGATAGGCATTGAACTCTGCCGGGTTCGAGATAGTGATCTGGCCGCTATTGTCCTGCGCGCGCAGCGCAGGCGCGGACAGGAGGCTCACACTCGCCAACGCCATCGCAAATGCAAGGACTAAGTTCTTCATTTTGTACTCCTGGGAATCGCCGATATAGAAGGTCAATCATACTCACTCGCTGACGAAATCGGCAACCGATCCGATGAGCGGGCTGAGCGCCGGGAAGACGAAACTTAAGAATTTCAAGATACCACGGTTGCCAACGCAGCAATGGAAGGATTATAAAAAGCCCCCGCGCCTCTGACAAGCAATGAGGTCAAACGGAGGGGTTTACGGCTGTCGGCCACAGGCGTCGACTTGGTCCGTCCTTGGGCGAACGTCCGAACGCAGTCCAAAACCGTCCGGCAAGGGGGCCTGCTTTGCCGATCTCGCCTCCGTGTCCCGGCGCACTTTTGGCCGATTCATTGAAGCAGGCGGACCAATTCCGCTTGTTCGGCCAGGAAGGCATCGTGGCCATGGTCGCTGGTCATCTCGCGATAATCCACAGGAGCGCCAGCCGCGCGGATGATTTCGGCGAAACGGCGCACTTCCGCGGCGGGGAAAAGCCAATCGGTGCTGATCCCCACAAATGTGAGCCGGGCCCGAATCCGTCTAAAAGCCTCAGCCGCGGAAGCGTAGCCCCGCAGCGGGTCCCAGGTGTCCATGGTGCGCAGAATGGCCAAATACGCATTGGCGTCGAAACGCTCGATGAAGCGTTGGCCTTGGAGGTCGAGGTAGCCGGCAATGTCGAAGCGGTCGCCGATCAGCCCGCTCCCTTGGCCGTCTGCGCTCCAGGGATCCTCGCCGCCGCGATTCGGATTGCGCCCGAAGCGCTCGTCGAAAAGCGGCGCGGATTTGTAGCTAATCATGGCGATCTGGCGGGCGAGCGCGAGTCCGCGGCGTGGCGGACGCTGGGGGAGATAGCGGCCCTCGGCCCATTCGGGATCGTGCCGAATGGCTTGGCGCTGTAAATGATTGAGGGCCAAGCCCATGGCCGAAAGCGGGGTGACGCCCACGATCAGGGCGCGCTCGACGCGATTGGGATGGAGGACGGTCCACTCCAGAGCCTGCATGCCGCCGATGGAGCCGCCCATCACGAGGCGTAGGCGCTGGATACCGAGTGAATCTAACAGCCGCGCTTGGGCGCGCACGTTATCGCGAATCGAAACCAAGGGAAAATCCGGGCCGTAGGGTTGTCCCGTCGAGGGGTCTACGGAGCCGGGACCTGTTGATCCGTAGCACGAGCCCAGCATATTGATGCAGATGACAAAGTCGTGTTCCAGCGAGAGAACTGCGCCCGGCGCGAAGACCTCGGGCCACCACTGGCCCACCAGCGCGGAGCCGGAAAGCGCGTGGCAAACGAGAACGGCATTGTCCCGCGCCGCATTCAGCCGGCCGTAAACGGCGTAATGCAGCGTGGGACACGCCAAGGTACAGCCGCAATCAAGACGCAAGTGCTCGTCGAGCACGAAATCACCTTCGTAGGTGGGCGCAAGACAGCGCGAGGCGGGCGCCGCGCTGCTCGTCCCGCTGCTGGGTTCCGTCATTACCTTCATTCTGCCCCACCACCCGTGCTTCCGCTGCTCTTGCCGGCGCCGGCTAAGGCTTGGCCGTTCGCCGTCTCCCCGTTCGCGACTTCAATCGCCTGATCGAGATCGGCCAGAATGTCGCGAATGTCCTCGATTCCCACCGAAAGCCGGACCAGCTCCGGCGTGACGCCGGTCGCGGCCTGTTCTTCGACGGAGAGCTGCTGGTGGGTGGTCGAAGCGGGATGAATCACCAGGGATTTTGCATCGCCAATATTGGCCAGCAGCGAAAAAAGCTTGAGCGCATCGATGAGCTTTTTGCCCGCCTCGTAACCGCCGCCCGATTTTCCAGCCTTGATGCCGAAGGTGATCAGGGCGCCTTGGCCAGCAGGCAGATACTCTTTCGCCCGGTCATAGTAAGGGCTGGATTCGAGCCCCGGATAATTGACCCACTCGACCCCTGGATGCTCGGCCAGATGCCGTGCCACGGCCAGCGCGTTCTGCGAGTGGCGCTCCATCCGTAAATGCAAGGTTTCGATCCCTTGCAGCTGAAGAAATGCATTGAAGGGCGAGAGCGCCGCGCCGGTGTCGCGCAAGCCCTGGACGCGCGCCTTGAGGATAAACGCCAGCGGCCCGAAAGCCTCGGTGTACGAAAGCCCGTGATAGGAGGGATCGGGCGCGGTGAAATCCTTGAAGCGGCCCGACGCGGCCCAATCGAATTTACCGGCGTCCACGATTACGCCGCCGATGGCCAGGCCGTGGCCGCCGAGGAATTTGGTGGCCGAGTTCACCACAATATCGGCGCCCCACTCGATGGGCCGCGCCAGCGCCGGCGAGACGGAGGTGTTATCGATGACCAGGGGCAGCTTGTTTTCGTGCGCGATCGCGGCTATCCGCTCAACGTCCGCGACGTCAAGCTTGGGGTTGCCGAGGGTCTCTGTGTAGACGGCGCGGGTTTTCTCGTTGATGGCGGCGCGCAGGCCGTCAAAATCGTCCGCATCCACAAACCGCACCACGATGCCGAGGCGCGGCAGTGTGTAGTGGAAAAGATTGTAGGTGCCGCCGTAGAGCGAGGTGGTGGAGACGATCTCGTCACCGGCGCCGGCAAGGGTGATGAGCGTAAGCGTCTCGGCAGCCTGGCCCGAAGCTGTCGCCAGGCCGGCCACGCCGCCTTCCAGCGCGGCCACGCGCTTTTCAAACACGTCGGTGGTGGGGTTCATGATGCGGGTGTAGATGTTGCCGAATTCCTTGAGCGCAAACAGGCGCGCTGCGTGGTCCGCATCCTGGAAAAGATAAGAGGTGGTCTGGTAAATGGGTACGGCGCGGGCGCCGGTGGCGGGGTCGGGCGCCTGGCCGGCATGGACGGCCAGGGTGGCAAGCTGGTGGTGATTCGGTTCCGACATGGTTGGCTCCTTTCAGATCGTCTCTTTAGGCTTTCGGTTCCTAGCGGGAAATGCCCGCGCCGCGGCGCAAACGAAAGCGGCCCGCGTCCTGACGAGGACCCGGGCCGCTGGGCTCGAAGATCGGTTGCGTTCAGCGCCGCTCAAGAGCCGGACGGAGGGATCCCGATGGCATGCACATGGCCATGACCGCAATTCCGGACTTCGTTGAGATCGGCATTGACGGCAGTATCAAGGGCGCGCGGGCTTTGTGTCAAATAAAATTTTGCGGTTGGCCGGCGCATCGAGAGTATTGTAAAAGCTGGTAAGCGCCTTACGATTCTTAGGAACCGATTTCCCGCCTAGCTCGCTGGCTCCATATCTTTGCGCCGCTATTTTAATTTCTCTGCGCCTCTCGCCGGACTCGGCGCCGGCGCGGACAATCCAATCAGGCTGGGGATAAAAACCATGGTAAAAAGGCTATTCGCGATTGCGCTTTCGTTTCCACTCGCCGCTGCCGCTGCTCCGCCGGCGCGGCAACTCACACCCCAAATTAGACCGGATATGCCGCTCGCGCAGCGCATTGCGCACACCGATCCGGCGCGCTATCGCCACATCCCGGCCGTGCACGACGGCCCGGGCGCCATGGATTTCGAGGTGCTCCTCAACTCCGACGCCCTCGACACCAACCTGCTTTTTCTCCATCGTGGCGTCATCGAGCCCAAGAGCGGCATTGGCGCGCACTTCCATAACTATTGCGAAGAGATGTTCGTCATCCTCGATGGCGAAGCTCAATTCACCATCGATGGCCGCACCGCTTTGCTCAAAGGCCCTGCGGGCGCGCCCGACC
>JASHUH010000600.1 GCA_030040115.1 Acidobacteriaceae bacterium
GATACCGGCGTCGGCATGGCTGCCAAAGTGCGGGAGCGAATCTTCGAACCGTTTTTCATCACCAAAGAAGTGACCGGGACCAGCCTCGGGCTTTGGGTGAGTCACGAGATTATCGCCAAACACCACGGCTTTGTCCACGTGCGCACGCGCACCGCCGCCCCAGGCAAATCTTCAGGAACCGTCTTCCAGTCTTTTATTCCCGACGATCCGGAGCTGGCGCACCTTGACCTCCGCATCGCGCAGGGCCGCTACGCGGAACCAGAACTGCTCCCGCACCAGGAGGCAGAGGCCTAAAAAGCGTTCCGTTTCGCCGGCTCGCCGGAGGGAAGCAGACCGTAGCCCGGGGCAGGTGGTGACGTGGGATGAATCATGCAGCGGCTTCTCCGCTGCACGCCTCGGGCGTAGGCGCGGGTCACGTGCAGCCGCTCCATGACCACGTAGCGGGTGCGCAGGCCCTCAATGGTCGCGGGCAGTGTGCCGGGAACCTGGCTGCGATCCACGTAGATGACCAGGGCGGCATCCTTGGGATTATCGAGACTTTGACCCACTCCGACTCCGAAGAAAGCCGGGTTCTGCCGCATCAGATTCTGCGCGATCTGCTGCTTGACGGCGATGGCCTGGGTGACGACCGCAGCCGGGAGAGCAGGCAGCGCGCCCAAGCCAAGCACGGACGTAGGCGCCGTGCCCGCGGCGACCGCCTGCGGTGTGGCCGGAATGACTACCGTGCGCACGCCGTCGATCGTGGCTGGGACGGTGGCGTTCAGATTCGCATCCACATACACAATGACCGCGGCTTGGCCGGCAGAATCGCTGCTTTTCCCGGCGGCCACGCCGAGAATGCCGGTGGAGGGATTGACCAGGGCGCGGGCCTGCGTGAAGGCCGGCTGGGCGCGATCTACTTCTGCGCCGCTGAGGGTGCGCGCCTGCGCCGCGACTGCGGTGCTGTCGCCATAATCCAGGCAGCTTACGGGGTGGTCGGATGTGCCCACGAATCGGTACGACGCGCCATTGCCCGCCTGCGCGGCAAGCTCGCTCAGGACTTCCGGGGCCGGGTTGGCGACTCCCTGGCTCTGTCCGGCCTGATCCACACCGCCGGCAAAGAACAGGCCCACTGGCTCGGCGTTGCTGCTGTCGACTACCAGCGATCCCGAATCCCCGGCATCACTAAACTGGTTGCCCGTTATGGCGATCTGGTTCCTGTAATTCTTGGTGTAATAGGGCTTGGTTTCCGCGCAGTTGGCGTAATAGGAAACCTGCACGTCGAGGCTGAGAGCCGAGATGCTGGCGCAGGTCAGGCCGGTAGTGCGGCCGCTCTTTGCCACCGTCATGTTGAGCGATGCGGTTTCCCCTTTGCCGCCGGTGGAAGACACCCCGGGCGGCGCAGCGGCCAGCGTGCCATTGGATTGGCGCGCGCCCAGTTCCAGAATGGCGCCGCTGGGATTGACCGCGCCCGACTCCACCTGGGCGATGGCGGCGTCCACGTCCGTCGCGGGAGAGTCGATGGGCGCCCACGCGGTGAGCGTGCCCACCGGGATTTCCGTGCCGCCGTTGCCGTAGGGACTGCAATTGTTATCGATTAGGCCGGGCTGGATGATCTCGTCGCCCGCCTTGGCCTGGTCGCTGCGCGCCAGCACGTGATTGTTGCTGAGCAGGTATTGCGTGCCGTTCGCATTCTGAATCAGCGCCCCGAGGGTGCCGCTGCAACAGTCGGCAATCTGCGCTCCTTGCGTATCGTAGTCGTTGTTGTTGCCGCCCGAACTGCCCAGTGCCATGGGCGTGGACAACTGCTCCTGGTGGCTGGCGGGATTGCTGTCGACCCCCGCGGCATTGAGCAGAACAACGGCGGACTGCCTGGAAGACGAGGCGCCCACCGTGGCCACCACGTAGGTGTCGTTGGTGGTGGAAACGCTGGCGGGCGCGGTGTAGGTTACGGTGCAGTACGTAAACGCCTGGCCTCCGCGCACGCAATTGGCAGCGCCCAGCGCGCCTTGGCCGCCGCTTGATCCTGTGGAGGTGTCGGATAGGGCGTAGTGAATGCCGGTCGTGCCGCCAGCCTCCGCGATATAGCCGGTGATCGCGACCGTGCCGCCGCTGCCCACGGCCACATTCTCCGGTGTGAGCGGCTGCAGGAACCCGGGGGTCACGGAAATGGTGGCCGAAGCCGTAATGTTGGGATTCGAGGCCAGAGCGGCTGTCACCGTGACTTGCAGGCTGTCGGCGGTGAGATAGCTGGGCGGCGTATATTCGCCGTCTGCGGTGATGCTGCCGTAGGTCCCGCCCTTGGGCAATGACCAGGTGACATCGGCAGGCTTGCCGCTGTTGAGGGTGGCGGTGAAGATTTCCACGGTCGAACCCGATGGGCTGGTGGCGTTGCAGCCGGTGCAGTTTGTATCGATGGCCGCGGCGCCGGGAGAGATGGAAAAAATTCCATTCGAGCTGCCCCGACGCGCTACGTCACCGTTTGGGGAATTTGCCAGGACGCCGCCGCATCCGGCCAAAGCCATCAGGCAGGGAAGCGCGGCCAGAGCCAGAGCCGGCCAGAGGAAACGGCGCAACATGCATTCCCGGAGGCGGCGCCAAGCTGGCGGCGGGATGGGCGATGGCCTATCGCGGCCAACCTGGCGCAGGCACACCTCTATGCCGGGAGAGTGCGGAGCTTCTCTCGCAATTTCTACAGCCTGCTGCAATGGTTTCCGCGCCTTCCTGGCCCTACGGGCGGTTTTCGTTGTGACCGCGCACCCACGCACGCTCCCGCGCCTTCCCTGCTGCGGAGGAATCTCGTTCCGGCACACGTACCGCTTGCAACGCTCACTTAGACCACGGCAGCCCCGCAAAGGTTGCTCTGGAAGGCTTGTCGGCGCCGGTCAAAACCCGCCTGCTCAGCACTCTTTGTTTTCTCGCGCTTGCGGACGATGCATTCCTCATTGTTTCACGAACGGAGTCCGGGAAACCACGATATTTGCTGGGTTTCCCCCTCTTAAGTAATAAGCGGCGACGGCGGCGCGGTTTTTTCATGAAGGTGTAATGAAGACGGGAAGCGTTTCAAACCAGAAGCCCACGATGGGGCGGTGCGAAAATGGCGCCGCACGGGATATGATCGGGGCACGACCGGGCAAAATCGGCGATGGGCGGACGATGACTGAACTCAGGGCGGTTTCCGGCGATATTACGCGGCTGGCGGCGGACGCGATTGTGAACGCGGCCAACACTTCGCTGCTGGGCGGCGGCGGCGTGGACGGCGCGATTCACCGTGCGGCCGGCCCGGAGCTGCTGGCGGCATGCAGGAAACTGAATGGCTGCGAAACCGGATACGCGAAAGCGACACCGGGGTTCCGGCTGCCCGCCAAGTGGGTGTTTCACGCCGTGGGCCCAGTGTGGCGCGGCGGCGGCCACAACGAAGACCAACTGCTGGCGTCCTGTTACCGGCGCTGCCTGGAATTGGCGCGGGAACACCAGGCGCGGTCGATTGCGTTTCCCGCCATCAGCACCGGGATCTACGGTTTTCCCGCGCGCCGCGCGGCGGAAATCGCGGTGGGCGCAGTGAGAGCCAGCGCGACGCCGAACGGGGTGGAAGAAGTGGACTTTGTTTGCTTCGATTCGGACACGCTGCTCATTTACGAGGAATTGCTCGCTGGCCCGGGCGAGTCCGACCGGCAGTAAAATCGCCCTCGATTTTGAGGGCGCGTCTCCCATCATGAGAATCGCGGCCTTCGGCGGACTTAGACTCACGTCATGACCGCGGGCCACCTAGGCCTGCGAGAGACATGCATTCCCAGCCTGTTGATGAAATTTTTCCCTTAAAGGAGTCAGGCATGAGGCTTCGCCTCCCAATGGGGCATGAAAACGAAGCATCACGATGGAACCGGCCCCGCGAACTCGCTAACTCGCCAGGCCGCGCAGCGGCGCTAACCCGCGAAGAATCACAACCGCCGGTCTAGGAACCGCTCGACGGCAGGAACTATTTTCGAAGGAGAAAAAATGGACTACGCGAATCTTGGCAGGACCGGGCTGAAGGTCTCGCGCCTTTGCCTGGGCTGCATGACCTATGGCGAGCCGGCGACGGGGCCGCGCAAAGTGGGCCGCCACGCCTGGACGTTGAACGAAGCCGAAAGCCAGCCCTTTCTGCGCCAGGCCCTCGATCTCGGCATAAATTTTTTCGATACCGCCAACGTGTACTCAAGCGGCGACAGCGAGCGCATTGTGGGGCGATTTTTGAAGGCCCATGCGCGGCGCGAAGCCGTGGTCATCGGCACCAAGCTTCACGGCGTAATGCGCGAGGAGCCGAACGGGCGCGGGCTGTCGCGCAAAGAGATTGTGTACGAGCTGGAACAGAGTTTGAAGCGCCTGGAGACCGATTACGTCGACCTTTATCAGATTCACCGCTGGGACAACGAGACGCCGATCGAGGAGACGCTGGAAGCCTTGCACGACATGGTCAAGGCGGGCAAGGTGCGCTACATCGGAGCATCTTCCATGTGGGCCTGGCAGTTCGCCAAGGCGCTGTATGTCGCCGACCGGCATGGCTGGACACGTTTCGCGACCATGCAGAACCATTACAACCTGATCTATCGCGAAGAGGAGCGGGAAATGATGGCGCTGTGCCGTGCGGAGGGCATCGGGGTGATTCCCTGGAGCCCTTTGGCGCGCGGCCGGCTGGCGCGGCCCTCAGGCGGCCAAGGAACCAAGCGCAACGAGATGGATATCGTGGCCACGAACCTGTATGCGCGCAGCGAGGAAGCGGATCGCAAAGTGATTGACCGGCTGGGCGAGCTGGCGGAGAAGCGTGGCCTTCCGCGCGCGCAGCTCGCCTTGGCGTGGTTGCTTGCCAAACCGGGAGTCACGGCACCGATTGTGGGCGCAAGCAAGCCGCATCATCTCAAAGACGCAGTCGCCGCGCTTGCGGTGCGCCTCGAGCCGGAGGAAATTGCCTCGCTCGAAGAGCTTTACGTTCCCCATGCCGTGGTGGGGTTCAGCTAAAAGTGGGATTCCGCTCGCTGCTCCAAGCTTGCATGGCTGCGTCGACGGCGCTCCGCGCTTCCGAAACATCGACAGTGCGCACCGCCCATCCGGCGAGGAGCAGGCTGGGCGCCGGCGCGGGCGCCATTTCGCCGAGAGCCCCGAGGGTGGTGAGCCGAACCAATTCGCCGGGCTGCGCCGCGTGCGACACGAGAGCGCAGGGGAAATCGGGTGGCAGGCCCTCGGCGAGCCACTCCGCGGCTAGAAGAGCGAGGTCGCGACCGGGCATGTACACGACGCGCGTTGCATCTTCGAGCGCGGGAAGGGAACTGTGGCTGTGCGACTGCGCGTGATGGCCGGTGGAGAAGATGACCTTCGACGCCCAATTGCGATCGGTAAGCGAACAGCCAATGGACGCTGCGGCGGCGAAGGCCGCGGAAACCCCGGGGACAATCTCGCAAGGAATCCCGGCCGCGGCGAGTGCGGCAATTTCTTCCGCGGCGCGGCCGAAGAGGAGTGGATCGCCGCTCTTGAGGCGCACCACGCTGCGGCCGGCGCGCGCGTGTTCGATCATGAACGCGTTGATCTGTTCCTGCGTGATGGTTTTTGGGCCGCAGCGCTTGCCGACGTTGATCACCACGGCGTGGGCCGGCGCCAAATCGAGGATCGCGTCCGCAACCAGGTCGTCGTGCAGAAGGACGCCGGCGGATTCGATCAAACGCAACGCCTTGACCGTCAGCAGCTCGGGATCGCCCGGACCTGCGCCGACCAGGTAAACCGATCCGGCTGCGGCGCGCGAAGCTTCTCTTCCTGTACGGGCCAACTGCTTCGTGGAGCACAAGCTCGAATCGCAGATCTGGCGCTGAGCCAATTCATGCAGCAGCAGCCTGCGTTCTTCGCCGCGCGGGTGCACGCCAAGAACTTCGCGGCGCAATTTGCCCAGGTCCTTGAGCCACGGGCCGAGGTCATCGGGCAACTGCTCATCGATTTCGCGGCGCAACCGCTGCGCCATGGCGGGACTTCGACCGGAAGTCGAGATGGCGATTTCGAGATCGCCGCGGCTGACGACGGAGCCGAAAAAGAAGTCGCAATGGGGAATATCGTCGACGCTGTTGCAGGCGACGCTGCGGGCGTGGGCCTCGCGATACACCGCCGCATTGACTTGGGGCGAATTCGTGGCGGCGATGACGAGAAAGTGCCCGTCGAGGTCCGAAGGCTGAAAAGCGCGCGGGATCCATTCCAATTTGCCTTCGCGAGCCAGTTGCCGCACCTCCGGCCGCGCCTCGGGCGCAACCACGCGCAGACGCGCGCCGGTTTTAAGCAGTGCGCCGATCTTGTCGAGCGCCACCGCGCCCCCGCCGATCACCAGGCAGCAGCGGCCGTCAAGTTTCAAAAAAATGGGCAGAAGGCTCATAAATCGGCTATCAATTCACAGTTCGAAGTTCGCAGTTGTCGGTTCCCAGTTTTTCAGCGCTCAGGTCGCAGATCTCAGTTTCAATATCCGGCGCCTAACCCTAATCCCTTTGCCTGATCCCTGATCCCTGATCTCTGATCCCTCATCACTCGCCCACCATCTGCGGAACGGGACCAGGCGAAGGATCGCGCTCGACCGCGGCCAACTCTTCGTCCGCGAGTTGCGCGCGCAGCTCGTCGTTGGAGTGGCGCGCGAACCACGAGCGCAGGTTCTCGCCGGGCGCGCGGCCGTCCAGGTAGTGGCGCAGCAGGCGCTCGATGGCGTCGGGCACCAGCGGCGCGGCGCAACGATAACCCACGGTGCGCGCAATGCCGGCATGCTGGCCCACCGCTCCGCCGAGCGAGAAGTAATAGGCGTCGGTAAGCTTGCCCTCGAACTTGATCTTCTTTCCCTCGAGGCCGATGTCGGCGATCCAGTGCTGGCCGCAGCCGTTGGGGCAGCCAGTTACGTGCAGCTTGAGCTGCTGATCGAATGCGGGCAGCCGGTCTTCAAGCTCTTCGACCAGCCAACGCGTGAAGCCCTTGGTTTCAGAGATGGCCAGCTTGCAGAACTCCGTCCCCGTACAGGCGATGGCGCCGCGCCAGAAAGTTGAGCCTTCCACCCGCACGCCGATTTGGCCCAGTTCGTGCGCCAACTCGCCGGTCTTCACGTAGGGAACGTCGATGATGATGAAGTTCTGCGCCACCGTGGTGCGCAGCCGGCCGCTGCCGAAGCGTTCGGCCAGTTCCGCCACCGCCTCTAACTGCTCGCCCGTCATGCGTCCGCGCAGAACCGAAGCGCCCACGTACGCCAAGCCCGGCTGGCGCTGGGGATGAATGCCGACATGGTCGCGCAAAACGTCATCGGGCGGCGCATCGGGAACCCCCGGATCCAGCGGGAAAGGAACGCGGGCCTGCACTTCAGCCAAAAACCGTTCCGCAGTCCAGCCTTCCCTCATGAAGAGGTACTTGAGGCGGGCGCGGTCGCGGCTCTCGCGCAGCACCATCTGATCGCGGAATATCTCGGTGACGGCGCGAACGGCGGTCGGCGCCTGCGCGGGAGTGAGAAACGCGTCCAGGCGAACCGCAAGGTGCGGCTCGTTGGAAAGACCGCCACCGACGTGCAGCGCGAAACCCACTTCGCCGTCCCGCTCTACCGGCGTAAGGGCCACATCGTTGATCTCGGGGTAATTGCACCATGAGGGGCAGCCGGTGGCGGAGATTTTGAACTTGCGCGGCAGGTTGTAGAAATCGGCGTTGCCTTTCAGCAGGCGCGCAATCTCCAGGGCCACCGGCGAAGCGTCGATGAGCTCATCGGCGGCGACGCCGGCCAGTGGGCAGCCGGTGACATTGCGCACTACGTCGCCGCAGGCCCCCTTGGGCGAAAGACCGGCCGCGCCGATCGCGTCCACAATCTCCGGCAGCACGTCGATGGTCAGCCAGTGGAGCTGGATGCTTTGCCGGGTGGTGAGATCGGCGAGGTTCCGCGCATGCTTGCGGGCAATGCCGCCGATGAGGCGAAGCTGCGCGGCAGACACGATGCCGTTGGGCAAGCCCATGCGCATCATAAAGTGCTCGGTGGCCAGTCCCTCGCCGCCTTTGCCGCCCACGGCGCCTATGCCGTCGCCCTGGGTATAGATACCCCACCACTTGAAGTAGAGAGAGGCCCATTCAGGCAGAACGCTGGAACGGCCTTCGCGTGCGAAAGCACGCACTTCGTCGAACGCCTGCCAGGGATTCTTGGCGAGCTTCAGCCGTTCGGTGCGCTGCGCCTTGGTCTCTTTTTGGGGAATTTCCGGCATTTCTGTCCTCTCTGTCGCGCAATTCCTGCCCAATAAAGAGCCCGCGAGGGCGAAGGCTCAATCGCGGGCGTTCAAGAAACCGTGGATTTAATCGCGAGCAATCAGACCCAGGTCACCGGTCCGCGAAAAGCGGCATACAACAGCGACAGCGGGTCGTAGACTGCATAAAACGAGGATAAACGAGGGGCAGGGCAAAATGCAACCCAAAATGGTCCGAATTGATGGGAGCGGGGTGCGGCGAACCAGGCACAAGGTTCAGTAAAGGTCTGATTTCAGGGGATTGCCCGCCGGCCAGTTGACCGATGGTCTGCATTCGATCGGCTGCACCCGGCAGGAAAGGCCGCGAAATTCCGCAAAGCGGCCGAAACCCCGCGGTTTCGCCGCATCAGGGGGGCGAAAACGTCAGAGTCCATACGTCGGGCCGAAACGTAAATGGGTGATTTCAAGAGAACCGGCGTTCCTCAGGTTTCCTGAACTCCGCAGACATCGCGACGGCCGATCCGGCGCCGGAGGGAGTTGCGGTTCGCATCGCCAGCCATCGGTTTCGCGCCGGTCATGGTCGCCAAAGCGGCTACGGCGCCGCGCATGAAGGAAGCGCGATTTCCTGCTTGACCGGCGCTCATTTCCGGTGTACGTTCGCTCTCACGGGCCCCTTCCCCCAAATTCAAATTTCCTGGAAGTCATCATGGCTGAGTTGCAAGGGCTTAGTGCAGGCTGCCTTTCCCTGATCGTGGTGCTCGCCGGCGTTTCTATGAAGGCTCAACAGGTAGGCGATCCCGCCACCCTGATCAAGGAAAAACTCGTCTCCGAAATCAAGCTGACCAAAGCCACGGCTGCGCATGACGATATTGTCACCGCCGGCGACGTGGTGGTGCTCCACAAAGATGGACTGATGATGTGCAGTTCCGATTCGTCGTACGCCTTCTCCAACACCTACCAGAATGGCGTGCTCACCGGGAACCTAAATAATCGCGCCAAAGACGCGATCAAGAAATTCGGTTTCGGCAAACTGCCGTTCGGGGGCGGCGGCAGCGCGTCGGATGCGGCGAAAAACGGCTGCACCAGCCGGAAATTCGTCGCCGGGGAAAAGTTCTGGGTCACCGGCATCGAAATTGCCAGCGACAACAGCGGCATCGTCGTCACCACCTTCAGCGACCCCTACAACAACACCCGGTATTACGGCGAAATCAGGTTCCCCTTTCCCGATAAGCACTCCGCGCCGCCGGTAGACCAAGAAGTAAAAACGGTCGAGGAAGTCTTCACCGTCCAGCCCGCCGACAATTCGAATCAAGCCGGCGACAGCAATGCGGCCCCGCAAAATGGCGCCGCGCCTCCGCAAAATGACGCCGCGGCTCCGCAAAACGGGGCTGCTCCCGCGCCGGGCGGCTCCGCAGCTTCAGCGCCGCCCGCCGCGGCCACCGCGCCCATCGCTCCGCCGCCCCCGCCGCCCGACCAGCCGCCTCCGCCGCCCAAGACCATCTCGGTCGGACAGACAAGGGATGTAGTCATCGCCACCTGGGGCCAGCCCAGCAAAGATATCAAGCTCTCCAATAAGGAAATCCTTGTCTATCCCGACATGAAAGTGACCTTGGTCAGCGGCAAGGTCTCTGACGTCCAGTAAAAAACCGCTTCCTTCAGCCCACAATCGCTTCCGGGTTTTGGAAAAAATGGAGAATCGAGATGAACCGGTTCATTTCCCAGTTAAAACGCGTCCTGCCCTTGGCTGCCGCTGCGCTATGCATCTGCGGCATGGTTCCTCTTGCCGCGCAGTCCAACAAAAAGTCCTCAACCCCTGCGCCCAAGTCGGCCCCTGCCGCCAAACCCGCCACCGGTGGAGCGTCGCACGGCGCATCCACAACCGCCGGCCACTCCGGGCCCACCACGAGCCATACAGGTCCGACGACCAGTGGCCGCAGCGGACCCATGGCCGGCGGCCACGCCGGCCCCACCACCAGCAATCCGCGAGGCGTGCCCACCACGGGGAATCGCGGCATGACGGGAGCCCGAACCCCGGGCGGCCCGGCTGGCAATCGAACCGCGACCGGGCGCGTAGCCCCGCGGGGCAGCCGAACCGTGGAGACCAGGAACGGCGCGGTGACGCGACGGGCCGACGGCAGAATCAGCGATGTGCACGACGCGCGCCGCGGCATGGACATCCATCACGGCCTGAACGGCAGCCGGCGCGTTTCCGTGGAGCGGGCCGACCACTCCCGGCTGGTCGCCGAGCGCGGACGCCGCGGCTACATCGAGCGCCGCTACGCCTTTCACGGGCACGATTATGCGCGCCGCGCGTACTATTGGCACGGCCGCGAATATAACCGCTATTATCGCGGCTATTACTATCACGGCACCTTTGTGAACGTGTATGCTCCGGCGGTCTACTACCCGCCTGCATTTTACGGATGGGCGTATAACCCATGGGCCGCTCCGGTCGCCTTCGGTTGGGGCTGGGGCGGGAATCCCTGGTTCGGGTATTACGGCTTCTATTTCGCGCCGTACCCGGTTTACGCGGGCCCGGCATTCTGGCTGACCGACTACTTGATCTCGCAAGAACTGCAAGCCGCCTACGCAGCTCAACAGGAGGCGAATCTGCAGGCCGCCGCCGCCGCGGCCCAAGGGCAGGCGTTGCTGTCGGCCGATATCAAGGCGCAAATTGCCGACGAAGTGAAGGCCGAGATCGCGCTTGAAAACTCCGAGGCTCAGCAAAATACCCAGGGCCAGGACCCCGATCCCGGTTCCAGCGGCATCGCCAGAATCCTGGGCGATGGACACCCGCACGTCTTTGTCGCCGGCGACCCGCTCGACGTGGTGGATGCGGGCGGCGCCGAGTGCGCCCTCAGCGATGGCGACGTGCTGCAATTTTCGGGTCCGCCGCCGGCCGACAACCAAACCGACGTGAACCTGGTGGTTCTGGCCAGCAAGGGCGGCAACGAGTGCCAGCGCGCGGCCACGGTGACAGTGGCCGTCGCCGATCTGCAGGAGATGCAAAACCACCTGCGCGAAACCGTCGACCAGGGAATGCAAGAACTGCAGTCCAAACAGGGCCAGGGTGGACTGCCCGCCGCGCCAGCTTCGGCCCAGGCGCCGCCCACTCAGACTCAGTTCGCGCAGATCGCGCCTCCACCTGACCCCAACGGCGCCGCGGACATCAACCAGCAGTTAACCCAGGCCGACCAGGCGGATCAGCAAGCGGCGCAGGACTCGTCGGCTGCGGGCGCCGCCGCCGGCGCCGCTCCTCCACCCCCGCCGCCGGCGTCTGCGCAAACCGTCAACATCGCCCTTGGTCAGAGCATCGATCAGGTGACCACGGCGCTGGGCCAGCCCGTCACCGTGATCGACCTCGGGCCCAAAAAAATCTACAAATATAAGGACATGAAGATCACGTTCAAAGACGGCAAAGTTTCCGACGTGGAATAAACCTTCGAGCGCGAAGCATCATCGGCCGGCCCATTCTGTCCCGGAGTGGGCCGGTTTCTTCTTCCCCTCCCGCTCTTTCGGTCACGATTCCCCCTTCCGAAACACCTTCTGCGGCAAGCCACGCCTTGACAAGCTCAAAGGACGGCATTTAGCGTTCGTTGGGAGTCCAAACCATCGTGTCCTGGTCTTGCCAACTCCGGCCTGCCGCTCCAAGGTGCCCGGAGCGCGCCTCGGCCCGCGGCTACGCGGTTGGCGCCCCGGCATTGGGGCCATCGCGGAAAGGCAGACCATGAGCAGCTTTTCACGGCGAAGTTTTCTGGCGCATGCGGCGGCTGCCGGCGCCGCGTGCGCCGCGATTCCAGCGCGCGGGTTGGTAGCCAGCTTGCAATCGACATTTCACGTTTCCGTCATCAATGATGAAATCACCCAGGATTTCGAACACGCCTGTCACGTCGCGTCGCGGGATTTCGGAATGAGTTGGATCGAGTTGCGGTCGATGTGGGGCAAGAACATCAGCGACCTGAATGCCGGCGAGGTGGGCAGCGCGCAGGAGATTTTGGCCAAATACGATTTGCGCGTCACCGACATCGCCAGCCCGCTCTTCAAAACCGATTGGCCCGGCGCGCCCAAGTCGCCGTATGGCGCGAAAGGTGACACCTTCAACGCTCCGGAGGTGACTTTCAAGCAGCAGGATGAGCTGCTCGAGCGCAGCATCGCCATGGCGAAACAATTCAATACCGGCAAGGTGCGGTGCTTCGATTTCTGGCGGCTCGACGACGTGACGCCCTATCGCGCGGCGATTGACGAAAAGCTGCGCTCGGCGGCGGAGACGGCGGACAAGCAGGGAATTCTGCTGGTGCTCGAGAACGAGTTCGAGTGCAACACGGCGACAGCGCGCGAGGCGGCGCGGCTGCTCGACGCCGTGAAGACTCCGCACCTGGCGCTCAACTGGGACCCGGGCAATGCGGTGATGCGCGGAGAGCTGGATGCTTTTCCCACTGGCTGGAACCTGCTGCCGAAAAATCGCATCCACCATTGCCACTGCAAAAACGCCACCAAGAACCCGCAAGGCAAGATTGTATGGGCGCCGGTGGACAAGGGATACATCGACTGGACGGCGCAGTTCCGGGCGCTCAAACAGATTGGCTACCACGAGGCGGTGAGCCTGGAAACGCACTGGCGCGGCGGGGGTACACCGGAACAGTCCACGCGCATCAGTTGGGCGGGGATGGACCGGGATTTGCAAGCCGCCGGCGCGCTCGCCTAACAAACTGTGGCGAAAGTCCGGTTTTGAAAGGGCGCGATTTGAGTCGTGCCGCAAATGGCCCGAAATCAGCGGGGTCTTCAGGCCCTGAGGGATGTGCTTCTGCGATTCGTACTGTGTTCGTCATTTTTCCGCAACTATGACTCAAACCAGCCGATTGAAGGTTCTCGGCTTCGGTCCGACTCGCGCCGCAGCTCATTCCGCAGGACGTTCCTAGCCGGCCCCAGGAATCGAGCTCCCCGGACTTTAGCGAGAGAATGGAATTGAGGTGAAACAACCATGGTGACACGGCGTGAATTTCTCGACACGCTCGCAGCAGGCGCCGCCGGTCTGGCGATCGGATCGACGGCCAAGAGTTATGGCCAGATCCTGGGCTCGAACGACCGGCTCAATTTTGCCATCGCCGGGCTCAACAGCCGCGGCTATGCGCATCTTTCCTCGTTGAAAGCGAACGCGGACCGTGCGCGGGTCGCGTATGTCTGCGACGTGGAGAGCAATATCCTGGCGAAATTCGCCGCCGAGGCCGAGCGCGAGCTGGGCTACGCGCCCAAAGCGAAAATGGATTTTCGCGAAGCGCTGGCGGCGCGGGATGTGGACGCCATCTCCATCGCCGCGCCCGACCACTGGCACACGCCCATGGCGATTCTGGCCCTCCAGGCGGGCAAGCATGTGTACGTGGAAAAGCCGTGCAGCCACAACCCCGCCGAAGGCGCGCTGCTGGTCGAGGCGCAGAAGAAATACGGCAAGCTGGTACAGATGGGCACGCAGCAGCGCTCCTCCGCACACACCATCGAAATTGTGGATAAAATTCATAACGGCCTCATCGGCCGGGCGTACTACGCCAAAGCGTGGTACAGCAACACCCGGAAATCGATCGGCTTCGGCAAAGAAGCCCCCGTGCCGTCCACGCTCGATTGGGAATTGTGGCAGGGGCCGGCGCCGCGCCGCGCCTACACCAGCAACATCCAGCCCTACAACTGGCATTGGTTCCGCATTTACGGCACCGGCGAAACGCTGAATAACGGCACCCACGAAGTGGATGTATGCCGCTGGGCGCTCGATGTGGAGTATCCGCGCAGCGTGACGGCCTCCGGAGGCCGCTACCACTTCAAAGACGATTGGCAGTTCTACGACACCCTGGTGACGAGCTTCGATTACGGCGACAAACTGCTTTCCTGGGAAGGGAAGTGCTGCCAGGGAATGAAGTTTTACGGGCGCGACCGCGGCGCGACCATCATGGGAACCACGGGAACGGTGCTGGTGGATCGCGGCGGCTACGAGATTTACGACCTCAAGGGAAACAAGACCAGCGAATTCAAAGCCGCCAAGGCCGCGCCATCGGCTGACCTGATAGGCCGCGACTCCATGACCGATGCGCACTTTGCCAACTTCATCGGCGGCATCTGCACGGGAGCAAAACTCAATGCGCCGATTGAGGTGGGCAACGTTTCGGTGACTATTTTGCAACTTTCGAACATCGCCTGGGAAGTGAACCGTGAGCTACACCTCGATACGGCCGACGGCAAAATTCTCGACGACGACCAGGCGATGAAGAAATGGGGCCGCTCTTACGATCCGGCATTCGAGCCGCGGGTGTGAAAAGCGGCGACAGGCCGGGGTGGAAGTCCGGTTTTGAAAGGGCGCGACTTTAGCACTGGCTGGAAGTCCGCAATGCCGGGAAGCCCGGACTGTTTGCACGAATTTGGGACAGCGCAACGGTGTGTAATTGATCGGCGAGGCTTCCGAGTTGGCGACCAACCATCCGGAAAGAAGACTTTGGCCTGCATTGGGTCATTGAGCGGCCGAAAGGTGGACGATAGCTTGGACTCACCGCGATATTATCTGACCATACGCTTTCTGTTTTCAGCGTTGGTCATTGTGTCGTTTCTCTGTGTTTCGGCTGTTCCGCAATCACCAGAATCGGATGACCAGCTGTTGGCTAAGGCTCGTGCTGCTTACGACGCTCCCTTCACACGCAATCTCGCAGCTTTCGATTGCGCAGTGCAGTTCGACTGGAAGCAACACTTTGCCGAGATGTTCGGGACTCTTCCTCCAGCAGCGGCCTCAATGGCGGAAAATCTTCAGACCGTTAGCCACAGAGTCAACGTGGATCATACGCACGCAGTTGTCTCCTCGACCCCAAAGCAACCAGACTTTAGCAGTGATCAGCGTGGAACCCAAC
>JASHUH010000601.1 GCA_030040115.1 Acidobacteriaceae bacterium
CCCCGTCGGCGTATCCAGCAGCCCCAGAATCGAAAGCAATGTGGATTTGCCGCAGCCCGACGGCCCCGACATGGCCACATATTCGCCCCGCGAAATGGTCAGGTGAATGCCTGAGAGCGCATGCGTCTCCACTTCGTCGGTGTAGAAGATCTTGGTCAAATCATCGATCTCAATCAATTTGCCGTCCGTTGCCATGCCGTCCTCCCGTTTCCCTTCTCCGTGGTTCGTTCTCGGTGGCCGTTGATCGGTGGCCGTTGATCGGTGGCCGTTGATCAGCGGTTAGCGATCAGCAATCCATAGTCATCGAACGGTGATCGGTCATCGTTAGCCGGAAACACACGCTCGACACGCTCGCCAGTTCATCCCAGCCCTGAAACCGCACACACGCTCCCTGGTCCCTGGTCCCTAGTCCCTGCTTTTCTCAATCCAGCCGGATGCGATCCACATTGTCGTAGCGCGACATGTCGGAAAGAATCACCGTGTCGCCCTCGTTCAAGCCTTCGATCACCTGGATGTCGTTCACCGAAGCCCGGCCCACCTTCACCGAAACCCGCGTCGCGCCTCTGCCATCCGGATCGACCCTGAACAGGCTGATGGTCGAGTCCTCGTTGCCCAGCGCCGGCCGGCCTACGTAGAGCACATTGTTCATGCGCTCCAAATCGATGGTTCCGTCCACGCTCAGTTGCGGTACCGCTCCCGGCGGCAGCGGCCCATCCAGTTGTACGTCAACGGTCCGCGTTCCGTTCACCACCGCGGGATCGATGCGCGTCACATGCCCGGGAATGACGCCATTATGCGTGTCGATGGAGGCCGGCTGCCCGATCTGAATGTCCCGCGCCTGGGTCTCCGCGATTTGCAGCGCGGCTTTCAGCTTGTCGCGCTGAATCACCTCCGCCACTGAAGTCCCCGCCGTCACGTGTTCACCCACTTGCACCGGCGTGGCCAGCGGAGCCAGCGTGCCCGTAATCGTCGGTCGCACCTCGAGCGCCTGCGCCTGCTTTTCATAAAGGTCGTAAAGCGCCTGCGCCTGGTCGATCTTGGTCTTCTGCGACGCCAACTGCACCTCGATGGCCTTCTGATTGACGTCGAGCTGCTGCTGGCTCAGGTGGTACTGCGTCGTCAACTGGTCGGCCGTGCTCTTCGACTTTTCGTACGCCAGGCCGGAAATCACGCCCAGATCGAACAGCGCCTTGTCGGTCTGCGCCTGCAGTTTGTCCTGGGTGTAGTCGGCGTCCACCTGCGCGGCTGCCGTCTTCTTATCCATTAAGGTGCTTTCCAGCGTGGCCTGCAGACTCTTGTAATCCGCTTGCGCCGCCTTCAGCGCCAACTCCGCGTTCAGCACTTCCTGATCGAGTTGCGGATCGGCCAGATCCATGATCACCGTATCCGGCGTCACCTGTGTTCCCGGCAAAACGCGAATGCGCACCACCGTCGCGTCGGTTTGGGCCGGGATCAGCTCAATCGAATCCTCCCGCGGCACCAGGCTGCCGGTCGACGACCGCACCTGCCGGATGAGCGGCCCGCGTTTCACCGTATCCGTCCAGATCGTGGAGCGGTCCACTGTCGGCGCCGCCGGCTTGAGTCGCGATACCGCAAAGGCCAGCGAACTCAAGACCACCACTCCGGCAGCGGACCAAAGCAGCATCCGGCGTCGTCTCTTCTTCTTCAAATCGGGACGTGCGATATCCATGACGAAACCTACTCAGCACCTACGTTGCCAGGACGGCTGAGGTTCCCGTCCGCTGAAAACAAACGGGGTTAAAACGAAAGCCGCGCCTCGATCCCCGCGCCGGAGTGACCGTTCGAGCCCTCTACCTGTTCGATTTCGGACACTTTTAGAACCAGGTTTCAGCCGCCAAACCTCGGCCCCTTTCGATTGACACTCCCTCCGTCAAACCCAATAATCGACGTAAGCGATGGAAATCTACGAGGAAATCGTGAAGCTGCAGCGCGCCGGTCACAAAGGAGCCGTGGCCACCATCGTCAACGTGCGCGGTTCGATTCCCTCTTTTAAAAGCGCCAAAATGTTGGTCCGCGACGACGGCTCCATCGCCGGCACCATCGGCGGCGGCTGCGTCGAGGCCGAGGTCTGGCAGGCCGCCCGCGAAGTCATGGCCAGCGAAAACCCGCGCACCCTCACCTTCGACCTCAACCAGGACCCCAAATACGACACCGGCCTGGTCTGCGGAGGCACGCTCGAAATCTTCATTGAGCCGGTGCTGCCCTCGCCGCTGCTCTATATCTTTGGCGCCGGCCACGTCTCCCTCGAGCTTTACAAGGCCGCGCACGCCGCCGGCTTCGAAGTCATCGTCGCCGACGATCGCGACCTCTACGCCAACACCGAGCGCTTTCCCGCTGCCCGCCAGGTCCTTGCCGAGGACTTCGACCAGGCCCTCGCGCGCCTCTCGCCCAGCGAATCCTCCTATATCGTCATCGCCACCCGCGGCCATCGCGACGACATGCGCGTTTTGCGCTGGGCCGTCGAAACCCCCGCCCGCTACATCGGCATGATCGGCTCCAAGCGCAAAATCATCACCGTCTTTCGCGAGCTCACCCGGGAGGGCCTCGACCCCCATCTTTTCGACCGCGTCCATTCGCCCGTGGGGCTCGACATTGGCGCCATCACCCCGGAAGAAATCGCCGTCTCCATCGTTGCCGAGCTCATCGGCCTCCGTCGCCACGCTGAGCGGGCCCTGCCCCACATGAGCTGGTTCCACAGCAATCATTGCCCCACCAGCGCCGCCCCCGAAGAAGCCGCCGAGCCCCTCGCTACAGAGCCCTGCCCCAATTCCGCCAACCCCGCCTGACCACTCCCTGGTTCTTACCCCCGCCCAGCCCCTCGTTCCCTTGTTCCCCCATTCCTTTGTTCCCTTGCTAGTCCCTAGTCCCTAGCCACTGTTATCGTCTCCAATATGAGCCCCCCACTCCGCCTTTGCGCCGTCATTCTCGCCGCCGGAGCCTCCTCGCGCATGGGTACGGACAAAGCTCTCCTCCCCTGGCCTCCTTCGCCGCCCGGCCCCGCTCACGACACGCTGCTTTCCGCCGCCATCGCCGCTCTCCGGCCTTTTGCCGAAACCATTATTGTCGTCGCCGGCGCCAATGCCGATCGTCTCGCCCCCCTTGCCGCCGCCTGCGGCGCATCCCTGGCCCTCAATCCCGCGCCCCAGCGGGGCCAATTCAGCTCCCTGCAAATCGGCTTGCGCGCCGCCCTCGACCGCGGCTCCAACGCCGCCCTGATCGCGCCCGTCGATTGCCCTCCCCTCAGCGCGTCTTCGCTCCAGGCCCTGTGCGTAGCCTTCGCGCAGGCTCTCGAACGTGGCCATTGGGGCGTAGCCCCGACTAGCCACGGCAAGCGCGGCCATCCCCTCCTTGCCGGTCGCGAGCTCATTGAAGCTTTCCTCCGCGCCCCGGTCACCAGCAACGCGCGCGAAGTCAGGCGCGCGTGCGCGCAGCATATCGAGTACGTCCCCGTCCCCGACCCGCTCCTCACCGCCGACATGAACACGCCCGAACAATACGCCGCCGCCGCGCAAATTTTCTCACCCCGAGCCCTGAAACCTGATCCCTGATCCCTGATCGCTGTCCTCTGTCCTCTTGTCCGCCGTTCCCTTGTTCCCTGTTCTCTGTCCTCTGTTCCCTTCTGCCAGGTGTCCGATTTCAAACACTCTTTTTCAGTTGTGAACGCTTGCCCGCCGTCTTCAGGTCACTAACCGATTGATTTCAGTGCGGCCGGCGACGAATTCTTGTGGTGCTTCAAATGCTTTCCCCTTGGTCAAGCCATTGTGTATGGAGGTCAGGCGATGCGAGTTCTCGTGCAGGATCTCGGGTTTGCTTTCCGCCAATTGCGTAAGGCGCCCGGATTCACGGCCACCGTTCTGCTCACCCTCGCGCTCGGCATCGGCGCCAACTCGGCCATTTTTACCCTGGTCAACGCCATCCTGCTGCATAACCTGCCGGTCACCGATCCCAAATCTCTCGTCCGCATCGGCGACCAGGACCAATGCTGCGTCAACGGCGGCTGGCGCGACGACGGCGATTACTCGCTCTTTGCCACAGACACCTACTACATGTTCAAGAAGAGTCTGCCGGAGTTCGAAGAGCTGGCCGCGATGGAGTCCGGCTACGCCTGGCGGCC
>JASHUH010000602.1 GCA_030040115.1 Acidobacteriaceae bacterium
CGGTGACAGTCATGCCGCGGCCGAGCGTGGCGTTGTGGGCGTTTTCCATCTCGGTGCTCGCCAGGAGAAACGTCCCTACGCCTTTGGGGTCGTTGGCGAGTGTTTTCTCGCCGGTGTAATAGGCGTAGCTGCCGTCGTGATAGGGGTGGCCGCCGAGGTCGGTGGCCTCGACGGTTCCGGTGAGGTTGACGGAGCCATCCGGAGTGGATTGGACGAAATGGCCGAGAATGCCGGTGTAGCCGCGCTGCGCATTCGCGAGGTAAGACTCAGGCAGATAGCCGAGGCGCACGCCTTTGGCGAACGCATAAACGAAAAGGCAGGAGGCGGAGGCCTCAGGGAAATTGCCCCTGGCGCCGGCCTTGTCGAGAATCTGATGCCAAAGGCCGGTGTTGGCGTCCTGGTAGCGGGCAACGGCGGCGGCATCGGCGCGCAAAATGGCGAGGAGGCGGGCGCGACCCGGATTGTCCTGAGGAAAGGACGGCAGGGTGTCGACGAGCGCGGCCAAATACCAGCCCATTCCGCGGCCCCAAGCCTCTGCCGACATGCCAGTTTGCCGGTTTGCCCAACGCTCCTGCCGGGATTGGTCCCAGTCCTGATGAAGCAAGCCGGTTTTCGGGTCGCGCAGATGCTCCTGAACGAGGACAAACTGCCGGGTGATATCGGCGAAGGCTTCAGGATGATGAAACGTGGCGGCGTACTCGGCATAGAAGGGCTCGGCTTCGTCGATGCCGTCGGGCGTCATCTGGTTGGGATTTTTCGCCGACTGCCAGAAACCGCCGGCGGCGTTGCGCGGTTGTGCGGGAAAACGTTCATAGAGGGTGGTGGCTGCCTGGAAGTAACGCTGATTTTGCGTAACTCCATATAAGAGCATGAGCGGCTCGCCAAGCTGAAAATCGGTGAGCGGGAGGGCGCCGGAGGGGAGGGTGGGCAGAGAGCCGCCGGCGCCGATGAGCGGATCGACCGATGCGCGAATGAAGTCGAAGTAACGAGGATCGACGGCGTCGAGCCAGGCGGCTTCGAGTCCGGCGAGAACTGCGGCCTGATCATGGGTCCAGTTTGCCGAGGTGGTGGGCGTGAGGCGGCCATCGGGCCAGCGCGCGATGGCGGCATTGGCCACACGATGGGACCAAGACTCGTGGTTGGCGAGGAATGGGCCGGAGCCGGCGGCCGGAAAGCCGGCGAACAGGCAGAGCGATGCGAGCGAGAACAGGAGCTTCATTTCGACCCCATTGAGCGGGCATGCGCGCCGAAAGCTCAGGAGCGATGCGCCTGGACACTGCACCGTTATACCACTGCGTCCTTACGACCTTGCGTCATTGTGGCGCGAGGAACGCGCGCCCTTTCAGAACTCGGGCTCGCGCGTGTTTTTGCGCAGCCTGTTGGGCACGTTCAGAGTTTGGGCGCTGGGGATTCGGCCGGTCCGGGCTCCCGGGCCGACGCTGCGCGGTGCGGCGGGATACCGGTTTCCCACGCGGCGCTGACTGCCGGCGACTCGAGGGGCGCGGGCTGGTAGGGCAGGAAGACGCGGAACGTCGAGCCGCGGAGGGGGTTGCGCTCGGCCCAGATACGGCCGGAATGCTGCAGGACGATGGTGCGGCAGATGGCGAGACCGAGGCCGCTGCCGCCCTTTTGGCGCGCGTCGGAGGCGTCGACCTGCTGGAAGCGGCCGAAGATGGTTTCGAGTTTGTCGGCGGGAATGCCGCGGCCGTGATCGATGACCGACAACGTGACGCCCTCGGAGCCGGGATGGGTCATAACAGAGACGGTGGAATTGGGCGGTGAGAATTTGACGGCGTTGGAGAGGAGATTGGTGATCACCTGGAGGAGGCGGTCAGGATCGGCGGCAATTTCAGCCTGGATGGTGTCGTGAATGAGCTGCACGCCGCCGGCCTCGGCCACAGGCTGCATGCCGTCGATGGCTTGGCGCACGATTTCGCCTAACTGGACGGGGCGGAAAGCAAGGGGCTGGCGACCGCTCTGGATGCGTTCGAGGTCGAGTATGTCGTTAATGAGGCGGACCAGGCGGTCGGAGTTGGTGACGGCAATGCGGAGCAGGTTCCCCGCCTTTTCGCTGAGATTGCCGAGAATGCCGGAGGAGAGCAATCCAAGAGAGCCGCGGATAGAGGTGAGCGGAGTGCGCAGTTCGTGACTGACGGTGGAGATGAACTCATCTTTGAGGCGGTCGAGAGCGAAGCGCTGGCTGATATCGCGAAAGCTGAGGACGGAGCCTGAGAATCTGCCTTGATCGAGGATGGGGGTGAGGACGTACTCGGCGGGGAAGGCCTGGCCGCCGGCGCGGTAGATCGTGTCTTCGCCGGTAGCGGCTTTGTGACCGTCGGAGGCGTGGCGGAGGGCGCAGTCGTCGCCGCAGCAATCCTCGGCCGCGGCGGCGCCGTGGAGCAGTTCGTGGACGCCCTTGCCGGTCAGGGTTTCGGGCAAGGCTCCGAGCAGGCGGGCGGCGGCGGGATTGGCGAAACTCACCAGGCCGTGAGGATCGACGCCGCAAATGCCGTCGGCCACCGAGTCGAGGAGGATCTTCTGCTGGCGGGTAAGCTCGTCGGCGCGGCCACGCTCCTGCGAGCGCGCCAGCATCTGGCCCAGGGAAGCGGCTGCGGTCTCGACAGCGGCCATGGCTTCACGGTCTTCGCGGAGGGGCAGTTGGCAATAGAATTCAAGGACAGCGAGGACGTTATTGCCCACGCGGACGGGCACGGCCCAACCGGAAGACATTTCGTGCTCGAGCGCCGCCTGGAGACGGGGAGTGGGGGACAGGGAGGCGAGATCGGCGACCCATACGGCGCGGCCATCCTTCCATGCGCGGCCGGGCAGCTCGCTTCCGCTGACCAGGGTTTGGCCCATGCTCTGGCGAATGACGGCATCGGCGCGCTTGCCGGGCGCGCCCCAGGCGGTGCAGAACTCGAGCCGGTTCTGGCGGGGGTCGACCAGCCATTGAATAGCCAGGTCCCAGCCTTGGGAGACGCACAGGGCCTCGAGGATGCGCATGGCCGCGACTTCGAGCGAGGCGCTCTCACCGACGATCTGGCTGACGACCAACTGCAGGGCGAGACGGTTTTCTCGCTGCTTTTGCTGGGTCACGTCGCGGAGCAGGCAACGGACAGCGAGGGGATTTCCGGCTTTCTGGCGTTGACTGAGGCTCAACTCGAGCTCGAGGATGCGCCCATCGGGAGTAAGGTGGCGCAGCGGCGCACGGTCGACGGCTTCTCCATCGAGCGCGCGGTGAAAGAGGGTCGCGGCTTCTCTGCGGCAGCCGGGCTCGAAGAGCTCGTCGAAGGAATTGAGGGCCAGAAGCTCGGCATTATCGCGGCCGAAGCAGCGTTTCCAGGCGGGATTGGCGTAAAGAAAGCGGCCTGCCGGGCTGAGGGTGGCGATCATCTCGCTGGAGTTCTCGAAAAGATCGCGGTAGCGCTCCTGGGACTCGCGCTGGGCCTGCTCCTGGCGCAGGGTGGCGCTGCGATCCATGGCCACGGCAACCAGCCCGCAAAATTCTCCCGTAGGGTCGCGCAACGCCGAGATGTGGAGGGTGGCGGGCAGGGTTGAGCCGTTTTTGCGGCGCAATTGCGCATCAAAGCCGGGCACCATGCTGGGCGGCAGGGTGCGAACGCAGTCGAGATAAGCGGCCATGCGGCCGGCGGGCGTGGAATCGGCCGGTTTTTCGAGGCCGCTGAGTTTTTGCATTTCGGTGACCAGGCGCGCGCCTTCACCGGGGGCAAAAATCTCGGTTTCGATCCATTGGCTCATCAACTCATCGGCGTGGTAGCCGAGGAGGCGCTCAGCGGCGGGGTTGACGTAGATGGGGCGGCTGTCGAGGCCCACGGCGACGATGGCTGGTCCGGCGGAATCGAGGAGATTCTTCACAGGGCTGGCGGCGGCCGGCAGATCGACGGCGCCGGGGAAGCGGATGAACAGGCGGGACGCCAGGAGCAAAGCCGAGACGACGGCGGCGAGCAGAAGGAACGTGTCGAAGCGGGGACCCGCGGCGAGGCGCACCGCGACCGCGCTGAGGGTCAGAAGCAAGGCTAGGCAGGCGAGAAGCATCCAGACCGTAGAGGCGCGCGAGCGGATTACGGGCGCATTCGATTCCGCTCGGAAGTTCATCGCCAAGGGCGGATCTTTGACGCTGGAAGTTCCGGCGCCCGCAATTCCGCCCAGTCGTCGCCCCATCATTCCCCCAAACAATGATCGCTCGACCTTTTCGGCGAGACGAAGCGTATTCTTCCCCGAAACGTTGACCCCGACCTTCGAGCGGTGCTCTTGACCTCAGACAATAATGTCTGGCAGGGCCAATGGGGGCGAGCCCCCTGAGAGCGCCGAGAAGACTAAAATGCTAGTGCCCACCAGTATAGTTGTTTGCCGCATGTTTTCCACAGAAATCGCAGACATTACTAAAAGCCAAATTACTTCGGTCACCGGGAACCCAAGCAACTCGGCATCCGGTTCTTCGACCCAACGCTGACGAGCCCTCATTTGAGGACCGTATACTGGCCTCATGTCTCGCTACAGGCTGAGTGGTCAAACCCCGGTGGCCCGTGAAATGTTGCGCGGCGCGCGGTTGCGCCGGATGATTCGGCTGACGCTGGCTTGCGTTTTCTCGATGGGGGCGGCGTGGCAGGCGCCATGCGCCTACGGCTGGGGCAATGACGGTCATCGCATCATTAACCGCCTGGCGGCGAGCGGATTGCCGTCGGACGCACCGGCGTTTCTGCGCTCGGAAGCCGCAATGGACGAGATCGAATATCTGGGGCCGGAGCCGGACCGGTGGCGTTCGCTGGCCGAGCCGGAACTGAGCGCGGCGCAGGCGCCGGAGCATTTTATCGACTTTGAGCTTGCCGACAAGCTGGGACCGCTGCCGCACAAACGATTCGATTTTCTGGCCAAAGTGTATGCGGCGGGCGAGCGACCGGAAACGATTGGCCTGCAGCCCTGGCAGGCCGATGAGGTGTGGGAGCGATTGAAATCGGCGATGCGCGACTACCGGGAATTGAAGGCGGGGGGAAAAGACACGCAACCGGTGGAGCAGGCGATCCTTTTCTACGCGGGCTGGCTAGGGCATTACGTAGGCGACGGCTCGCAGCCGCTGCACACCACTGTGCAGTACAACGGGTGGACGGGGCCGAATCCGCACGGATATACGACGAATCATCAGATCCACTACGAATTCGAAAGCGAGTTCGTGTCTGCGAACATTCATGCGGGCGACGTGCAGGCGGAGATGACGGCGGCGAGGGCAATCGAGGGGGACATGTTCGACGCGTACGTGGCCTATCTGCGGCGTACGGCGAGCTGTGTGGAAGAGCTGTACCAATTGGAAAAGGCAGGAGGATTTATCGGCGCCGGGACGGCGGCTTCGCGGGCGTTCACGGCGGCGCGGCTGGCGGCCGGGGCCAGTATGTTGCGCGACATGATTTATACGGCGTGGCTCGACAGTGCGCAGCCTGTGCCGGATCGGTACGCGGGGAAATGACGAGGGCAGATGGAGGGAGTTTGACCAGCCGATTACTCACCGGCTTCAGCGAAGGAGGGAATCCTGCGCAGCATGGCGGCGAGCGGGCCGGTGACAAGGGCGACAGCGGGAACGGCGAAGAGGAACCAAGCGAGCGTAGCCTGGCCGGCCAGCACAGCTAATTGCGCGACCGCATGGGTGAAGGGGAAGTGCGCGGTGGCTACAAAAGCACGGTCCGCTTTGAGATCAAGGAGCCATGCGCCGAGACGCAGGAAGGGCGCGATGAGCACCAGTTGCAGGGGCATGGCGGCGTAATTGGCGGCCTGGATGGCGGGTAAGTTGAGGCGAAGGGCGAGGGCAAGGGCCGCGCAAAGGAGGGTGGGCGCGCCGAGGACGGGAATGCAGCCAATGGCGAAGCCCAGGGCCAAGGCGAGAGCAAGGCGATCGGGCGAGGTGCCCTGCCGCAACCAACTTTTCGAAAGGCGTTGAATCCAAGCCACCGGGTACACGTCCTCAACTAGACTTTGAAACACCGGCGGGCAAAGAAGTTTTATTTTCAAGTGAAACTTTTGGGGGAGTACCGAAAATGGCATCACCGATTGGCTAAATGTCGAATTGGAACAGTTGCACGAATTTTCTCTGCGACCCGTGAACGCTGCGCTGTGCTGCCGATGCGCATTCCATCCCCGGCGAGTTCAAATTGTCCGGCCCGGGGCCGAGCTGAAGGCGCTTGAACTGCGGTACACTTGGACCGAATGCGGGTATTTGGGATCGACTGCGGAACCGAGGTCACGGGCTTCGGCGTCGTGGAGACGGATGGCGCAGCCCGGGCGCCGGGACTGGCCCTGACCGCTATGGGCGCAATTCGGGTAAAGAAAGCGCTTCCCTTGCCCGCTCGCCTGGAGCAGGTTTTCCGAGAGCTATCGGCG
>JASHUH010000603.1 GCA_030040115.1 Acidobacteriaceae bacterium
AAGCAGAGGTTGAGCGGATGCCCCGGCCCGGAGCCGCTTGCAGCAGCCGTTGTTTCTCCGGAAGAAAGGTCTTTGTCCGTGGAGCGGAGATTCCGGCTTCCAGATTCCGATAGGAACGTTTAAAAAATTTCTCCCCAAACTTGCCGGTAATTTCGCGCCTTTCGTCATAATTAGGAACTAACCACACCGGAAAAACAGGTCGCAATGCACCGGAAATCAGGAGTCGTTTTCTGACCCCTGAACCCCGAAACCTGACCCCTGAGTCAGAATCAGGGGCAATCCATAGCCAATCCGTAGAAGATTGCGACCGAAGAAAACCGGCAAAACATGGCAAAAAGCCGAAACTAAAAACCGTAACCCCTTTGTTCTCTGATTTTTGCGGGCAAGTCTCTGATTTCAAGGCATTTGCGGCGCACCATGCTCCGTAAACCACTGAAAATGCAGCAGTTGCTCGCTCGCGAAAAAATAAGGGGGGGTAGGGGAGGAGTCGTATGCATCCGGAATGTCGTCACATCATGCCCAACGGATACAAATGCAAATCCGCTGCGCTTCGTAATTCGTCCTATTGCTACTTCCACACCTGCGCGCACGAGCTCGCCAAACCGGCGGCCAGGCCCCAAAAACTGCCCTTCAAACTGCCCCTCCTCGAAGATCGCTCCGCCATCCAGTTGGCCCTTATCCAGATCCTCGACGCTCTTCTCGCCGGAGGCATTGAAGCCAAACAAGCCAGTCTCATGCTCTACGGCCTCCAGATCGCCTCGCAAAACGTCGAACGCGTCGATCCCATTCTCCCCAAGAACTCCGTCATCAGCCTCACCCACACCAGCGATGGCCAGGAACTCGGGCCCAAGGATTTCGCCTGCGACGTCCCCGAAGATTGCGAAAAATGTAAGATTCGCCATCAGTGCCTCATTCGCCGCACCATTGCCGGTTTCCACGACGGCGTCGACCCCCTCGACCAGCCCGTCGAAACCGAGGGCGACGAAGACGGCGCCGATTAAACACGTTTGTCTTTCCGCACAGTGCGAGGCGGCTTTTTCTTGAGCGAAGAACGACCCTGGCCTTCCGGTATCTACAGAGAACAGAAGCGAAACCATTGGAACTGACCATTTTCCGGACAGCCGGTTACCGAAAGTGTCCAAAGTCGTAATCTGGCGCCGGGAGGCGTGCTTCGCTACTATCGGCGCAGAGGAAAAAAACTTGAGGCCGCGCGGCGCACCTCTTTCGCCGTTCGTACCTCAAATCCCCGAGGCGTTCGCCATGCTTACCAATTGCGCCGCTGCTGAAGGCTATGAGATCAGTCCCCGCTTCCGCGCCATCATCGAAGAGCGGATCCATCGGCTGGAGCGCGATGCCGAAGCCGACGAGGCGCAGGTGGCTCGGCTCGAGGATATCGACCACATCCGCCGCCAATTACGCCTGGTCGCGGTCCAGCGGGCCGAGGCCTTGCGTATGAGGCTCTTCCTCGATCGCGCCAAACCACGCCTGCCGCGCCCGCTCATCGGGATTTGAGCCGCCGGCAAGCTTCTGGACCGCAAATGACGGCTGTCTTGCGCGTGCCGGCGCCAACCTGCACGTCCCGCGCTGGCTGAGCCGGACAGCGGAGCCGCAATCTGAACGCGCCGGCGTGATACATTCAGATTCCACGGGGGCGTCATGACGGCGGGCGGGCGGCTTGTCGGCAACAGCGAAATTCTCGACCTGCAGCAGCAGGTGGCGCGTCTCCAGGCGCTGCTTGAGGCCTCGCGCCAGGTTCACTCCACCATTCACGAAAAAGAGGTGCTCGATCAGGTGTTGCGCATCGTGGTCCGGGAGCTGGAAATGGCGGGCGCGGCGTTTCCCGGCGACGGCCTGAGCTACGGCGAGCCTGTGGCCGAACACGGCGCCGCTCTGCCCGCCTTCCCTTTGCAAGATCGCGACGGCCGGCGCATGGCGGAGCTGGTCGTGGCCCCGCCCGGCGGTCGCGCCCTCACCCTGTACGAGGCTGATTTCCTCGAAGGTCTGGCGCTGCAAGCCGCCGTCGCCCTCGAAAACGCGCGCAACCACAAGCGCAACGTGGAATTCGCGCGGCTCGAGCAAGACCTGGACGCCGCCCGGGAGATACAGCGCTCGTTGCTTCCCCAACGCCTGCCTGCCATTCCCGGCTACTCGGTCGCGTTCCGTTCCGACGCCTGTTATCAGGTGGGCGGCGATTACCTCGACATCGTGGAGCAGCCCGACGGCAGCCTGTTGATGGCCGTAGCCGACGTGGCTGGCAAGGGTCTGGCTTCCGCCATTATGTCCACCAGCTTTCGCGCCGCCTTCCGCGGCATGGCCGCCACCGGCCTGCCGCCCGACGAACTGGCCACGCGCATCAACCGGCATCATTGGGCCGAAGGCGAAGAGGCCCGGCGCCGGTATGTGACCGCAATCTTTCTGCGCCTGCACCCCGAGGCGGGCGAAATCGAAGTGGTGAACGCCGGCCATAATCCCGGGTTCCTGGTCGAGCCGGGGGCGGCCCCACGGCAGTTCGAAGCCGTGGGAACGCCGCTGGGCCTGTTGCCCGGCATGGTGTACGCTGCCGAGCGAAGCCATTTCGTTCCCGGGGCGCGCCTGCTTTTTTATACCGACGGGCTGACCGAAGTCTTTCGCGGCGACCAGGAGTTTGGGCCGGAAAGGCTTTTGCATGTATTTTCTACGTGCCGCGCAGGGAATGCCGATGGTATTCTCGATGCATTGTGGAAGGCTCTGGGAGACTTCTCTGAAGGCGGTCCGCAGGGAGACGACATGACCGCACTGGCCCTGTGCCGCGCGACCGGGGAGGTGCCGGCATGAGCAATGGGAAGACGGCCACGGTCGAGGTTCGCCTGCCCTCGCGGCTCGGCTACGAGAAGGTGGCCATGAGCGCGGCCTCCGCGGTGGCCAAGCTGATGGGCTTCCGCGAGGACCGCATCGAAGACCTGAAGACCGCCATCGCCGAAGCCTGCATCAACGCCATCGAGCACGGCAATCGGCTCAACGAAAAGTTGTCTGTGGGGGTGGTGCTCTCCGCTGGCGCCGACCAGCTTGAAATCAAGGTCATCGACGACGGTTCCGGCATCAAGAAGCCGCCGCCCAAACCCGACATTGACCGCAAGATGCACGGCGAGGAAGACCCGCGCGGAATCGGCATGTTTCTGATCCAGGCCTTGGTCGATGAAGCCGAGTGGGTGACGGGCGGCGATGGACGCAGCAGCTATGTGCGCCTCGTCATCCGGCTCGACCGGCAAGCCGCATAACCGCGTCGATTCCAAACACCAGATATCGGAGATGACCGACCAGTGCCCATCGAAACCAAGTCGCGCGTTGACCAGCTCAGCACCTCCGCCGGACACCCCGTCGCCGTGCTCCGCTTCGAAGGCGATATCGCCAGCACTTCGAAAGAGGCGGTCCTCGGCGCCTACCAGGCGTTGCCAAAAACCCACGTCCACCTGGTTCTGCTCGACTTCACCCGCGTGGATTACATCAACTCGAGCGGCATTGCCCTGGTGATTCAATTGCTCATCGAGGCCGCGAACGCCGGCCAAAAAGTTTGCGCCTTCGGTCTCTCGCCGCACTTCACCAAGGTCTTCACCATGGTCGGCATCACCAAGTATGCCGAGCTGTTTTCCAGCGAAGCCGAGGCCCTGGCGGCGCTGTAAAGGCAAGGAATAGGGCCTGGAACTGGTTGCATAAATCGCGCTTTGAAGGGCCACGACGGGGAACCGGGGAACCCTCCGGGTCGGGTCCCGCGCCGCACAAAGGCGCATCAATGGCGGGGCTTTATTGAAGAATGTAAGAGTAATGTCCTGTCATCCTGACCCTGAGCGCAGAGAAGGGGAAGGATCTGCGGCTGCTTTTCTCTATTGCAAGAGGACATTTGTTCTGCAGGAATCAATAGCCCCGGAGGGACGTTTCGCAACTGCGCTTAACCATGGATGCAACCAGCTATAGGGAATAGGGCGAGGATTCCACTCGCTCGTATGATGGCCTTATGAATCTCGACGCAATCCAATCGGCGCTGCGCGACGCCTCTCTCGATGGCTGGCTCTTTTACGATCACCATCACCGCGACCCCATTGCCGCCGCCATCCTCGGTCTCGACGAGAAGGCCCACATCACGCGCCGCTGGTATTATTTCATTCCTGCTGCGGGCGCGCCACGTAAGCTGGTGCATCGCATCGAGCAGAGCCGCCTGGATGCTTTGGCCGGCGCAAAGACGCTGTATTCCAGCTGGCAGGAGCTGCACGCCGGCCTTGAGTCGCTGCTCTCGGGCGCGCAGCGCATCGCCATGCAATACTCGCCCAACAACGACATC
>JASHUH010000604.1 GCA_030040115.1 Acidobacteriaceae bacterium
ATCGCTGGCTTGGAGGGTCGCCGAGAGCGGTCCCAGCCCGAACACCAGGACGAGCAGGATGGAGAAGCCGCGCCGCATCTGCCTCGATTCTATACGACGCTCGCTCCATCGCATGCCTGGGCCAGGATCAAGCAAAGATCAAGCACCTTCCATCCCGCACCGTTGAAGTTTCCTCGATGTCGGCGTGCTCTGCCGGATCGCTCAACCCGCCGTCTGCTACGATCCAATCCTGAGGGAAAGCACCACTCTTTGCTCGCGCCCTCTGCGATCCAACCCGTCATTTTCCGGCCGCATCCCGCACAGGTATCTGGCAGTCGCAATGAGTCGAAAGGAATGGGCATGAAGAAACTTGGTCGCTTTTTGCTTGCATCGGCGTTGATGATTCCCCTCCTGACCGCCGGTTGCGGCCCGCACCGGGTATGGGGGGCGGGCGAGAACAGCCACTATGTCCAATGGGAGAGTGAAACCCATCGCAGCCACGTTGATTGGGACCAACGCAGTAAGGCCGACCAGAACGCGTATTGGAATTGGCGGAAGCACCACTAAGATGAGTGGCTCCCTCGGAGCGTAAGCAAGCCGGGGGACGATCTGCCCGATCCTTCACCGGCCTGAATCTCGCCTCTCGAAGGGCGCGCGTCACCATTGTGAGATCGGGTCGCGACAGAAAGCCATGCGGCGGCTTTCATCTGATCGGAGCGGCTCTCTCCACGTTCTAAATGTGAATTTCGGCCGCCGCTGCTGCGCGTCCTCGGCAGTCCCTTTGCTGAAACGGCCTAACCACTCTATCCACAATGCTCGCAAGATGCGCTGCGGTTCGCACCCTTTAGAGTTGAAGCCGCCAGCTTCGCGCAGCGGGAGACGATCCGCCGCCGATGGCTCGCCGCGTAGCCGGTCGCGTATCATCGGGATATTGCCGCGTGCTCATCACGCCTTTCGCGTCCGAGGATATTTCTGTGTCGCAAGTCGAGGAATCCGCAGCTAAAATCGCGCCTTCCGGCCCAGCGCACCGCGCGCCGCGCAGTCAGCGCCCGCTGCGCATCGCCCTCTTCGGCTTCGGCGCCGTGGGCAGTTCCGTGGCCCGGATTCTGGTCGAGTCGAAGCCGCGGGAACTGGAGCTCACCCACGTCTTCAACCGCAACGTAGCGCGCAAGCGTATGGACTGGATCTCGCCCGGGGTGGTGTGGAGCGACAACGCCGATGAGGTGCTGGCCTCCGATATCGACGCCGTGGTCGAGCTCGTGGGCGGCCTCGATCCCGCAGGCGCCTGGGTGCGGCGTGCGCTTGAAGCCGGCAAGAGCGTGGTCACCGCCAACAAAAAGCTGATCGCCTATCACGGCGTCGATCTGGAGCGGCTGGCGGCCAGCAAAGGCGGGCATCTGAAGTACGGGGCCTCTGTGGCCGGGGGCATTCCCGTGATTCCCGGTCTCGAACAGGGCATGGCCGGCGATCGCATCGAGCGGATTCAGGGGATTCTCAACGGCACTTGCAATTTCATCCTCAGCCAAATGGAGAGCGGCGCCGAGTACGAGACTGTTTTGGCCGCCGCGCAGGCCCGCGGCTACGCCGAAGCCGACCCCACCGAAGACGTGGGCGGATTCGACGCCCGCGCCAAACTCGCCATCCTCATGCGGCTGGCGCTCCGCGTGCAAGTGGATCCCGAAGAGATTACGCCGCGGCCGATCACCACGATTACTGCGGTCGATTTCAGCTATGCCCGCGACCTGGGCTGCACCATCCGGCAAGTGGCGCGGGCCGAGCAGATGGACGGCCGCCTTGCCGCTACCGTGGGACCCATGCTGGCGCCCTTGCGCTCGCCGTTGGCCTGGTCGCAGGGAACGGAGAACATGGTGATCGTCACCGGCCATTACGGCGGCGACGTGGTCTTCTCCGGACACGGCGCCGGAGGGCATCCCACCGCGGTGGCCGTGGTCAGCGATCTGTTGGCGCTGGCGCACGGCTCGCGCCGAGTGGACATTCCCTCCGCCCCGGCGCAGGTGGGCGCGGAGTTCGAGGTTCCCCATTACATCCGTTTTCTGGTCGCGGACCGGCCGGGAATCGTGGCGGCCATCACTGGAGCTCTGGCCGAAGAACGCATCAACATTCGCGCCATCGTGCAGAGGCCCGGCTACCCGCCGGATGCGCTGCCTTTTGTGGTCACCGTCGAGCCCTGCAAGTCTTCGGTGCTGAAGCGCGCCCTGGAGCGGGTGCGGGGCATGGATTGTATGCTCGTCGAGCCTCTCGATTTGCAGATGCTCGAGTGAAGACAGAGGTCGGCTGTCAGTTCGTAGCTCTCCGGCTTTAAGAGCTGGTTGCCCGGTGGTGGAGGGCCGGGGTCTAATCTAAGTGATGTCCTTAGTCCCTTACGTCCCTGGTCTCTATGTCCCCGGCCCTCAGCGGGAGGTTGCGCTTTGATCGACACGATTTATCGATGTGAAATTTGTGGCGAAGAGTCGCAGCGGCCGGTGCGCTGGGTCGTCATCCACTGCAACAACTCGCAACTGACCGTCTACAAGTGGACCAAGGAAGCCGCCGACACATACGGCGCGCGCCATTATTGCGGCGAAGCCCACGCCCAGGTGTACATCAGCCGCTGGCTCGAAGCCGCCTGCTCCTGAGCTGGCGAACAAGCCTGACTTTGAATGTGCAGAGTGGACCAGGTTATTTCGGTCGATGAGCATCTATCGGCCATGCAATTGGTCTTGCGAGGCAGGGGCCGTCCATTGGAGATCGAAACCCTTTCGCAAGCGGGCGAGAGCGCGCCGGCGCGTCTGGGCGTAGCCCTTTCGCTCGCGCACCGCTCGTTCCAAATGGAGCGCCACCAGGGCGCTGATGGAGGAGCCTGCTTCCGCGGCGAGGACACGCGCCTCGCGCAGCAGATCGCGGTCGATTTTCAAGGTGATGTTGGTCTTCATATTGGCACGCATTCTCGTGCAGCACAATTTTATGTGCTCTACG
>JASHUH010000605.1 GCA_030040115.1 Acidobacteriaceae bacterium
GCTCATCGCGGAGACGGGGTTTCCCAGGTCGCCGGAGTTCGACCTGCTGGACCCGCCACCGGCTGAGAAGATGCTTGAGCTGTACGGCAAGGCGGAGCTGAAGAGATGAGGGCAGCGGCCCGCTTTGAGGCGTGGGAAAAAGACAGCGGGAGACAACCGTAGATCCTTCGGCTTCGCCTCGGGATGACAGGCGTGGCTGCGGCGACTGTTGTGGCGGGTTCAGCTGCGCATTCTGGGATTGATCCAGCGGTAGACCAGGTCGGTGAAGAGATTCACCAGGACGTAGGTGAGGCCGATGGCGAGCAGGGAGCCCTGGACGAGGGCGTAGTCGCGGTTGGAAATGGCGGTGACGACGAGGCGGCCGAGGCCGGGCCAACTGAAAATGGTTTCGGTGACGATGGCGCCGGCGAGCAGGGCGCCGAACTGCAATCCAACGACGGTGACGATGGGAACGAGCGCGTTGGGCAGGGCGTGGCGGCAGACGACGGCGGCTTCACTGAGGCCCTTGGCGCGGGCGGTGCGGATGTAGTCCTGGCCAAGCTCTTCGAGCATGGCGGTGCGCACCATGCGGGTGAGGATGGCGGCCAAGGAGGCTCCCATGGCGAAGGCGGGCAGGATGAGATAGCGGATATCGATGGAGTTGGTTCCCCCGGGATTGGCGCCGGAGACAGGAAGCCATCCGAAGCGGATGGAAACGATGAGGATGAGGATGGGGCCGAGCGCGATGACGGGCACGGAGAGGCCAAAGAGCGAGACGACGGAGAGAAGCTGATCGAGCCAGCGGCCGCGGCGCACGGCGGCGACGATGCCGGCGGGAGGGCCATGAGGAGAGCCATCGCCAGGGCGCTGAAGGTGAGGGCGATGGTGTAGGGGTAGCGCTGGGCGATGAGATGGGCGACGGAATCGTTGAGACGGATCGACATGCCCAGGTTGCCGTGGAGGACGCCGGCCCAATAGTGGATGTACTGGGTCCAGAGGGGCTGGTCGAGGCCGTACTGGTGGCGCAGGGCGGTGATGTCGGCGGGGGTGGCGCCTTCGCCGAGCATTTGCAGGATAGGGTCGCCGGGAACGAGGTGGATGAGGAGGAAAACCAAGGAAACCACGATCCAGACCACGGGGAGGGTGAGGAGCAGGCGGGTGAGGATCTGCTTCATGGGCTGGGATCAACGATAAATCAGGGGCCGGAGAGGCAGGGACCAAGGGACTGAGGGACTAAGGGACCAACGGAACGAGGGATTAAGGGATCAGAGGTCCGGGATCAGAGATCAGAGAACAGGATCACGATCGGGTGGCGGCGCGTGGTTTGCGAGGAGTAAGCAGGCTTTTGAGGGCGCGAACATTGCGCTCGTCGTCGCCGGGCTCATCGACGGGGGTTTCGGCGATGAACGCGCAGTGGCGGAAGTGAGGGTCGTGGAGAAGGCGGCGGAAGGGCGCGAGGCCGATCGTGCCCTCGCCAATGTGCTGGTGGCGGTCGAGACGGGAACCGCGGGCAGCTTTGGCGTCGTTGCAGTGCCACACGCGCACGGCGGCGAAGGTGACGGTGGCCGCAACCTGACGCATGGTTTCCGCGTAGCCTTCTTCGGTGACGATGTCGTAGCCAGAGACGTGGGTGTGGCAAGTGTCGAGGCAGACGGCGACGGGGGCGTGATTGCGCAGGAGGGCGACGAGCTCGGCGACCCGCTCGAAGTTGCCGCCGAGGGAGCACTCGGAGCCGGCGGTGTTTTCAATGAGGATGGTGAAGGAAGTTCCTTGCCAGGGAAGCGCGTCGATGGCCTTCTCGATGGATGCGGCGGCAAGTTGGAGACCCTGGTGGCGCGTCAGGCCTTTCCAGGAGCCGGGGTGAAGGACGAGGTATTCGGCAGCGAGAGCGAGGGCGCGCTCGATTTCACCGCGGAAAGCGGCGATGCTTTTGGCGCGCACTTCGGCGGACTGGCTACAGAGGTTGACGAGGTAACTGGTGTGGATGACCAGAGGCCCGATGTCAAATTTGGCGCGCAGGGCGCGCATACGCTCGGTCTGCTGGGGGTCGATTGGGGACGGGCGCCACATGCGCGGGCTCGAGGAGAAGATTTGGAGTGTGTTGGCGCCGATGACGCGGGCGCGCTCGATGGCGTTGGACACACCGCCCGACGTGCCCAGATGCACTCCGATCCGCCTGACCATAGGACCAGTGTATAGGCGGGGGCAAGAGCCTGTAAGTCGCTCTGAGAGACACGTAGCGCTCGCAGGTCGCAAGATCGAGATCTCCACCGCAGCGAGCACAAATCACTCGCTGCGCCCCGGACCTGAGGCGCAGGCGGTCGGGTTTTTGGACGAAATTGTATATTCAGTGACGCCCCCCAGGCGCAAAAACAAAGACGCGCTGAGGGTGGGGCGCCTCGGCGGGAGGGCCAGGCGCCGCGGCTCAGGCTTCCAGCATGGCGGCTGAATGAAGCGATTGGAGACTCGACTGGATGCCTTCCTGGAGATCGGACACCGAAGCCTCGGGAAAGGCGCTCTTCATTGCCGAGAGGAGATCGTCGCGGTTTCGCGCGCCATCCAACAGCTCGAGCAGGGCGCGCACCTTGGGATCCTCAGGGGTGACCGTCAAGTGCAGCAGGGTGGTGGCGTGGCCGAAGGCGCGCACCTCCTGACGGCCGCACGCGCTCGCTCTGGGGCGCTCGGAGATGGTTTCGGCTACGGGGGCTTGCCAGGCGCGCAGCTCGATCATCTTGGAAATGGCGAGGCGAATGAGCAAGGCGGCTCCGTCGGTTTCGAGCGCAAAGCCGGTTCGGGCGAGCTGCGGGGCAAGCTCGTCGAGAGTCAGGGCCAGGGGCCAGCGCCTGGCCAGCTCTTCGAGAAGGGCAATGACGGCGGGGTGATTCGATTCCATTTTGATTGTGCCCGGCAGAGTAAACACGCGCGCGTCGGGTGTTTCGCCGGGGGCCGATGAGGCTTGTGAGGCGATGCGCAATTTTTCGAAGCCCCCTGCCGGGAAATCGCGGCGCAGGGCGAGATTGGCGCGACAGAGGAGAGTCTCGCGATACATGCGGATCCGCAAGAAGTCAAGGAGCTGCTCCTGTTGCACGATGTCCTCGCCCGCCAGGGTTTCGACGGCGGAGAGCGTCTGCGACTGGTAGCAGGGATCGGTGGGCGGCGGCAGGGAGGCCTCACTCAAGTACTGCAATCCATGTTGTTGGGCATGGCCGACGAACTGGTTGAAATAGACCGGATGATAGGCTGCGCTCATTTCGTCGTGATAGGCGCCTCCCGGCTTGCGTTTTTCCATGCGCTGCAATTGCGTTTCGATCAGCAAGCGGTAGATATCGTCTTCCGCCCGGGCCTCGGCGAGCCAACGTAGAAAATGGAGCGCTTCGGTCTCGCCCTGTGCGAGGTTCTCAAATCCGGCGGCGCGGCAGAGCATCATGTCGCGAAGCATGAGGCGCAGGTGGCCGCCGGGCATGGCGTTATAGCTGACGAAGGCAATCCCTTGGGGCGCGAGCAGCTCTCCACACAGGGCAAGCAGGCGGTCGCGCACCGGCGCCGGAACCCAAGCATAGAATCCGTGAGCAATGATGTAGTCGAACCGTCCCAGTGCGCTGCCGACGTCGAGCAAGTCGGCGGCGAAAAGCTGAATATTGTTGAGGGCGAGCGAGCGAATTCTGGCCTGGCCGCGTTCGATGGGCAAGCGGGCCACATCGAACCCGACGAAGTTGCTCTTGGGAATCGCGTAGGCCATGGGAATGAGGTTGGCGCCTTCGCTGCAGCCGATTTCGAGCACCCGGCAGGATTCGACCGAAGCCGGCGACAGGCCGTGCAGAATGCCCATCACCGCAAGGCGGTTGGGATGGGTCTGGGGATAGGGGAAACCGGGGTAGGGAAGGAGGTCGTAG
>JASHUH010000606.1 GCA_030040115.1 Acidobacteriaceae bacterium
AAAAGCGTTATGCCGTTTAAGGATCGCGCCCGATTTCCGGCCTCGGGTATGTGTTGTCCCGGGAGTGCCCTCGCAGATTAGTCCCCACAGGTCTTGTGTGCCGATTTTCCATAGCGCGAACCGTCAACTGCTGCCTTCGGGCCAACACGCTCGTCGAGCGGAAAGCAGATCGATCTGAGACCGGTGGGCGGATTAGCCTCGCCGCGAGTGCTGGGCGTCAGTACTCCTCGCAAAATTAGTTCTGCTGTGGCGGCTGGCTTCTCTCGGCGGGAACTTCTGATCAGAACGCAGATGATCGTTGGGAGTCATAGGAATGCGCCTGATGATGCCCGGAGCGAACCGGGTGGCGCGCATGAAGTTCCTAGACCGTGTAGGGCGTGAACGGATTCTTCCTTTCCAACAACGATGACCCGACGTACCCACACCAGAGCATGGCGGATAATAATAACCAGACGAAGACGACCGGCTTCCAAGGGATAAGAACAACCATGACGCAACCTCCAGTAGACGTCTTTGATTTTTGCAATCCAATTGCTACAGTGGATCAGCAGCGTTTTGGTGGATCTTGCGACTGATACACTGGCCAGCAGATTTTGGGAGCTGTTTTGATCCACTGCGTGATTTGCGGATGGTCAGGGGCGAAGTGCAAAATCGGGCGACCCCACTTTAGCCCCACAGCAAGAAATCCGTATCACGGTTTTACAGGATTTAGCAGTGCCAACCGCTCCCAATAAAGCTTTTGCAATCACGTTGTTTATAAAATTTGGGAGATGGTTCCGCCGCCTTCCTTAATCTCCCCGACTCCGGCAACGAGACCGAGTGCGATAGAAGTCCCGAAAACCTTTTATGGGGGCCGCAGTTGATCGTTCACGTTCCAATCATCCTCCTTCTGTTGCGAGTACCGCTCCGGCCTAACCATGCCTGCTCCTTCACCGCTCCCGCAACTCGGCATCCGCATTCCCCGGACTCCTCCCCCTCTCGCAAAGTTCGCTCGGGGTCCCCTTCCAGGAAAAGACAGCCTCGGGTTCAGAGCAGGCCGGCCGGCGGGCCCTCCGAGGAGTGCGCCCGTAACCAGCGGAGGAGAGGAAACAACATGAAAAACGCGAACTCCAACACCTTCAGCAAGCTCAGAGAGATCGTCTTCAAGGAAATAGCAACGGGGTGCTACCTTGTCGGACCGGAACACGGCCAGCTCCCCAAACGGGTGCGGGAAAGCATCCGGTTTGCCGCGGATGCGTTCAACGCGTACCTGCGCGGCATGTCCATGCCGGACGTCGCGGTCAATCGCTATGAGCCAGGCTCAGCCGAGATCTTCCTGACCGCGGCCGTTGCAAGGTATGGCCGCAACGCCATTCTCCCCCTGCTGCCCACCCGCGTCGCATCGCTCCTGGCGCCAAATCTGACGCCCTAGAACGACTGGCGTCCACACGCCCACGCCCGACGTGAACTTCGAAATCGCGCCCAACGCGGGCCTCGGAATCACGCGCCACGCCAGCCGCGGAATCACGCCAACCCCACCGCAGAAACACCCGGGCCTATCTCCTTCAAAAAACGGCGCCCGTGCTCCAAAATCAGGCGGTCTTCGTTGCTCCCACCGCCGGCGGCCCGCAACCCGTGCGCTCGGCGGCCCTCGTCGCTCCGACCGCCAGCGGCGAACAACGCTTATCCCCGTCGGTCTTCGTCGCTTACCCCGCACGCGCTCGATCCATTGTGCCCATTTCCGGCGGTCCTCAACGCTCGAACCACCCGTGGATCTGGCGCCCAGCGGGACTAATTCGCGCTCCGTGAGCGCATGACCTTCTCGGATCACGCTCATAAACGGCTAGTCTCGACACGCATTGTCGCAGGCCGGATCTGTGGCGGCGAAGTCACCCTGGCAATATCGACTTCACGCCGCTGGAGCCATGGCGTAGAAATGGTGCGCGTTGCGGAATTGCAAGTCCATCACGAGGTCCGGCGTCTGAAAGCCACTCAAATCACTTCGTCGAATAGTGACAGGACGAGCCTCGTTTCACGACAACGTCGGCGAATTCTTTTGTGGAAAAGTCTCCGGCCATGCCTTTCAAGGATTTTTTCTCCACAAGAATGGCGTCCACGTTCTGTGGTGATGCTCATTCACCGCGCGAAGGCAGCTTGCCCGTCTATCGCGGTAGGAGGAGCGTCTATGATGAAGTCGTTATGCGGATCAACAAGGACCAAGTTGTCGCCGGCTATCCGGCGCTCACAGTGCGGACGTTGCTCCGGCGCTGCCGGTCCTGCACCATTGTTCCGGCAACCGCTGCACACGATTTGAAGATCGATGAAGGGGAAGGCTCCGTATTTCTGAAAAAGCTGACGCATCTGGGCCTTGTTGAGCCGGCCGAGCACATGCCGAGGGGCGAAGCAGAGGCTTACGAGATCACCAACCGCGGCCTTGCCTTCGCCAACGCTTCCGCTGCCAGACCGATAACCCGCAGGACGGCCGAATCAGCATTGGCGCAATTCATGGAGCTCCTCCACGCTGTAAACGCCAATGCTGAGTACTTGTACTGCGTAGAGAGCGCGGTCCTGTTCGGCAGTATGCTCACTGAAATTGAGCATCTTGGCGACGTGGATCTAGCGGTCGAATTGTGTCCGAAGGTCACTGGGGAAAAGGCGTTCAACGAGTGGTGTGAGCGGCGGCGCCATGCCGCGCAAGAGGCTGGGCAGCGCTTCCGATCCACTTTTGACTGGGTGGTCTCTGGCCGAAGAAAGAGATCTTTCAGGCGCTTCGTGGGCGCTCCCGCATCTTAAACATTCACGAGTGGGACCAGATCACGAAGATGGCAGACGTCCGCTACCGCGTTGTTTGGGCGCCCCTAAACGGATCGCGCGCCTCATTCCGGACCGCGAGCCCTGCTGAGGGCTCGGGCGCTCCGAAAGTGCAAAAGGTGACGACGCCACGTGATTCGACCGATCCCCGCTCGGTTTTGTTGACAGGGTGTTGACAGGAAAATGAAAGCCGAGCGACTCAATTTCCGCTCGGCTCGTAACTTTCTTATTTTCTTGGAGTTAATGGTGCGCCCGGAGAGATTCGAACTCCCGGCCTACTGATTCGTAGTCAGTCGCTCTATCCAGCTGAGCTACGGGCGCACTTCTTTACTGAACCGCCGGGAATAAGCTACTGACCGCAATAGGTTCATCCTCTGTGGCGCAGATCGCCAGTCTTAAAGTGTACCAACTTGGCGGCTCGGACACAAGGATTCGAATGGCGACTGGATTCGACCGGCGATTGGACAGCTTCATGAGGCATCCGTCGCACGGCCGGATCAGGCGATTTTTATTTCGCCCGTCCTGAGCGGTGTATTCTTCTCGAACCGGTGTGAATTGCGATTGGCGCGATGGCTATGCACCCTGTTGAGCCGTTGCGGGAGGTGGTTCCGTCATGAGCTGTACACGGGGATGGGGAAAAGGGGTGTTATTCGGACTGGCATGGATGGTAGCAGCAGGATTCGCGGCGAACGGCGCCCTGCTGGCGCAGGCGCCGGGCACGCAAGCAGCCGCACCGAGGCAGGCGGCGACGGAGAACGCGGCGACGCAGAACGCGGCCAAAGACCTCACCGGCACGTGGCAGGGCACGCTTCACGCGGGCCGCGACCTGCGCACGGTGGTGAAGATCACCAAGGATGATAAGGGCGACTACAAGGCTCAGTTTTTCAGCATCGATCAGGGCGGGCAACCGCTGCCCGTTAACTCGATCACGGTCGATGGGTCGACGGTGAAGATGGCGCTCAATTTGATTGGCGGCAATTTTGAGGGCAAGTTGAGCGGGGACGGGAACACAATCGATGGCAATTGGACCCAGGGGCCCTCGCCGTTGCCGCTTGTGCTGACGCGGGCTACGCCAGAGACGGAGTGGACCATCCCGACACCTCCTCCGCCGATTCCACCGATGGCGGCGGACGCGAATCCCTCTTTTGAAGTGGCCACCATCAAGCCCAACAACTCCGGGGCCACGGGCATCCAGGCGCTCATTATGCGCGGGCGTACGTTTATGACACGCGCCTCATCGCTCGAGGACCTGATCTCGTTTGCCTACAGCATACAAGCCAAGCAGATTGTGAACGGGCCCGGATGGATGGAAACGGAAAGGTACGATATCGAGGCCATCCCCGATGCGCAGGGCGTGCCGAACACGGAGCAAATTCGGATTATGATCCGCAAGCTGCTGACGGACCGGTTTGAACTGACATTCCATCATGAACAGCGAAATCTATCGGCCTATGTTCTGACGGTGGGCAAGAATGGAGAGAAGCTGGCGCCCACGGAGCTGAAAGGGCAACTTCCCGGCCTGGGCATGCGGCCGGCGGTTGGCGGAATCACCCTGATGGTGAGGAACGCGGCCATTCCCGATTTCACCGGATTTCTGCAGGTGCTGGTGCTGGACCGGCCGGTGGTGGATCGCACCGGCCTGACCGGCCGATATGACTTTCAATGCACGTTTGCTCCCGATGAATCGGAATTTGGAGGACATCCTCCGCACTTTCCAGCGCCGGCCGGCGCCAATTCGCCAAGCGGCGCCAATTCGTCGACGGGCTCCAACGCGGAAGCGGCCTCCGCTCCCGGCTTGTTCGACGCCATCCAGCAACAGCTTGGGCTGAAGTTGAGCGCAGAGAAGACGGATGTGGATGTGATTGCCATTGACCACGTGGACCACCCTTCGCCGAATTAGCCAACTTGGCGTTAGCCACCGATATCCGCTCATGAAATGAATTTATTGACACACCATGACGTTTGTAGTAGATACTACTACATATGTGGGAGATTGGCGTGGCTGCCCCGAAACTATCGCAACTCGAATTCCGCATCATGGAAACGCTGTGGGCAAAAGGCGAATCCTCCATTCGCGAGATTCTTGAATCGTTTCCGGCGAGGCGCGGACCGGCGTATACGACCGTCCAGACGACCGTTTACCGCATGGAAGCCAAAGGAGTGGTCAAGCGCGTAAGGAAGGTGGGCAACTTCCACATGTTTGCGGCCACAATTTCGCGGGACGCTGCGCAGCGCCGGCTAATCGATGATCTTCTCGCCATCTTCGGGGGGCGTCCGCAGCCCGTGATGGCGCACCTCGTCGAGACCGGCAGGTTGTCGCTTGAAGACGTAAAGGAAGCAGAGCGCACGCTGCGCAAGCTCTCCGGAAAGGAGAAGCAATCATGACGATTCCGGTATTCTGGGGGGAAAGCTGGACCGCGGCGCTGGCGAATCATCTGTGGCAATCGACGGTCGTTGTCGCGGTTATGTGGCTCCTGGCGCTGGCGCTGCGCAAGAACTACGCGCGGGTGCGCTATTGGGTGTGGTTCGCGGCTTCGGTCAAGTTTCTGCTGCCGTTTTCACTACTTGTCGGCGCGGGTGAGTGGCTGCGAACCCAGTTAGCGGCTCCTTCCGATCCGCAGCCAATGGTTGTTGCGGCAATCGGCGAGGTGGCGCAACCGTTTCCGCAGGGGGAATCTTTCGGTACGGCGGGCGTCGCAGCCATCGCGCACGGCGCGGACCCGCTGGCAACGATTCTTGTAATCGTGTGGTCGTGCGGACTCCTCTTTGTGGTTTATCGGTGGGCGCGCGCATGGTGGGGCGTGCGCACCGCGCTGCGCACGGCCGAGCCAATCGAGGTTGCGGCCGATGTGCCGGTATTTTCGACAACGGCGCCGATTGAGCCGGGAATTTTCGGAGTCTTCCGGCCTGTGCTGCTTTTGCCCGACGGCATTTTGGCGCGCCTGACGCCAACGCAATTCAAGGCGATTCTGACCCACGAGTTGGAGCACATTCGTCGGCGGGACAATCTGACATTTGCTATTCACATGATTGTGGAGGCGCTGTTCTGGTTCCATCCCGTGGTGTGGTGGATCGGTGCGCGCCTTATTGACGAGCGCGAGCGGGCGTGCGATGAGGCCGTCGTGCAGGCGTGCGGCGAAGCGCAGGCGTATGCCGAGGGGATTCTGAATGTCTGCAAATTCTATGTTGAGTTGCCACTCGAATGCGTTTCGGGCGTAACGGGTTCCGATCTGAAGCGGCGAATTGTGCGAATTTTGACAGGGCGTGTCACTCAGAAGGTTAACCTGAGCAAAAAGCTACTTCTAGGCGCGGCTGGTGTGACGGCGCTGGCGCTGCCAGTTATTGTGGGGCTGGTTTACACCGGAAGAGGTTTGGCCCAATCGCAAACCGGCGAAGCCGTCGCCAAACTGCCGGAATACGAGGTGGTTTCAATCAAGCCGGAAAAGAGCGACAGCAGTTCGTTGACGCTGGTTAAATTCCCAACGGATGGTCTCTCCATCATCGGCTTTCCATTGCGCATGTTGCTCCCCAATGTCTTTAGAGTTGCGAACAAGCAGTTACTGGGAGAGCCGGGGTGGGCGGATACAGACCGGTTCGACATTGAGGCAAAGGTAGCGGCCGAAGATGTACCCAAACTGAATAGCATAAAACCCAACCCAAGATGGGCCATGCTTTTGCCCGTCTTAGAAGACCGCTTCGGTCTAAAGTTTCATCACGAGGCGAGAGATCTGACGCAATATGTGCTAGTCGTCTCGAAAGGTGGTCTGAAGATGAAGGAAGCGATTCCGGGAGACACCTATCCAAACGGAATTAAGGGACCAGACGGCAAAAGCGGCTCGGGATTGATACGCGCGGGCAGGGGCGAGTTGACAGCGCAGGCCGTGCCGATCTCCACTCTAGTGGGGGTCTTGTCTTTCCGGTTTGGCAGCCCTGTATTGGACAAGACTGGCCTCACTGGAAAATATGACTTTGACCTGAAATGGTCGCCGGATGAAATGGAAGGGCCGATGCTCCCGATGCTCCGGTCGCCGGACCGTGTCCATCCCGGCATCGACAGCCCGGCTCCTCCCGCGGCAGCAGGGCCGTCCATCTTTACAGCGCTTGAAGAGCAGCTTGGGCTGAAGCTGGAGTCACACAAAGAGCCCACGGACGTGATCGTGATCGATCATATCGAGCAGCCTTCGCCGAATTAGCTTTCGGCTGGAGTGAACGCATGCTGCGTTGGCGCGTGGCCTTGGTTTCGGTTCTCGGCATGTTGCTGTGGTGTTGCGCCGTGGCGCCGGCTGGGGCGGCTTCCGCCTACTATGGCAGGGTGATCTTCAACGGCCTGCCCGTTCCCGGCGCAACGATCATCGTCACGCAGGGCGCGAAGAAGTTGACCACCGTCACCGACGTTGGCGGCGTCTTCCACTTCGACAACCTGGCCAACGGCGTGTGGAAGGTCGAAATCGAGATGCAGTTGTTCGCGCCGATTCACGGAGAGGTGACGGTGGGGCCGAAGGCGCCGGTAAGCGAATTTACCTTGACGCCGCTGCCGATGAGCGAGTTGGAAGCGCATGCGCAGCCGGCCGGGAACGCGCCGGAGACGCCCAGCGTAGCGGTGGTGAAGAGATCGGAAATGAAACCGGCCGCGCAGGGTAATGAGCCACCTCCCGCGGCGCCCCCGCCCCCGGCAAACGAGCAGAGCGCGGACGGAATCCTGGTGAACGGAAGCGTGAACAACGCGGCCACTTCGCTCTACTCCACCAACCCGGCATTCGGCAACGCACACCCCGGCGGACGGGCGCTCTACAATGGCGAGTTCGCGGCTTATGTGGACAATTCGGCGACGGACGCACGGCCGTACGACCTGAGCGGCGTGGAGGCGGCGAAGAGTTCGTACACCCACATTACCGACGTGGTCACGCTGGGCGGACCGCTGCGGATTCCGCACCTTCTGCCAAATGGGCCGAACTTCTTCCTGGCCTACATCTGGACGCGCGACAACAGCGCCGCCATCGAAACGGGGCTGACGCCGACCATCGCTGAGCGCGCGGGCGACCTGGCGGGATTAGTGGACGCGGAGGGCCAGCCTATCACGGTATATAATCCCGCAACGGGGCAGCCGTACGCGGACAATAGCGTGGCCGTAAGCCCGCAGGCGGCCGCGCTGCTGAATCTCTATCCTCAGCCCAATATCGCCGGCGGCACAAGGTACAACTATCAGGCGCCGGTGCTCAACGATACGCACCAGGATTCGATGCAGTCCCATCTTTACAAGACTCTGGGCCGAAGAGACTCCTTTGACGGCCAGTTCAACTTCCAGAACACGCGCGCCAGCACGGTGAACCTTTTCGGGTTTGTGGATGGGAACGATGTGCTGGGACTGCACGCGAACCTCCATTGGCTGCACCGGCTGGCTACCCGCGTTTATTTCTATACCGGCTACGATTTCACGCGGTTGCGCACGCGCGTGACGCCGGAATTTGAGAATCGCGTGAACGTCTCGGGCGCGGCGGGGATCGGCGGCAACGATCAGGACCCGGCCGACTGGGGTCCGCCGTCACTGAATTTCATCAGCGGATTTTCCAGTCTGAGCGACGGGAACAGCGAGTTCAATCGCAACCAGACGGACGCATTTTCGGCCCACGCGCTTTTCTATCGCGGCCGCCACGACGTGACAGTAGGCGGCGATTATCGCCGGCAGGACGATAACGAGCTTCAGCAGCAGAATCCGCGCGGCACGTTCACTTTCACTGGCGCGGCGACAGCAGGCTCGGCCGCCGGGGTCACATCGGCAGGTTCCGACCTTGCGGATTTTCTCATCGGCGCTCCCGACACCAGCGCCATCGCCTACGGCAACGCCGATAAGTATTTTCGCGAGCCGGTTTACGACGTCTATTTCACCGACGACTGGCGCGTGCTGCCCATTTTAACCATCAACGCGGGAATGCGCTGGGACTACGAAGCTCCGATGACGGAGCTCTTCGGACGGCTGGTGAATCTCGACATTGCAAGCGGCTTTATGGCTGCGGCGCCGGTGGAAGGCAGCGATCCCGTGGGCCCGATCACGGGCGCGCGATATCCCGCGTCGCTGCTGCGGCCGGATCGAAAAATGTTCGAACCGCGCGTCGGTATTTCGTGGCGGCCCATCCCCGCATCCAGCGTGGTGGTGCGCGCCGGTTACGGCATCTATCCCGACACTTCGGTGTATTTGAGGATTGTGATCGGGCTCGCGCAACAGTATCCGCTTTCGAAAAGCCTGAGCGTGCAGAACAGCGCTGCGTGTCCGCTCACGCTTGCTAACGGCTTTATTCCCTGTGCCGGCTTCACGCAGGACACCTTCGCCATCGATCCCAACTTCCGCATCGGCTACGCGCAAATCTGGAATCTCGAAGTGCAGCGCGATCTGCCTTTTGCAATGCAGATCACGGCGACCTATCGGGGCGTGAAGGGCACGCGCGGACCGCAGGAGATCTATCCCAACAGCTATCCCATCGGTGAGGCCAGTCCCTGCCCGAGCTGTCCGTCGGGATTTATTTACGAGATGTCCAACGGAAATTCTACGCGCCAGGAAGGACAGCTCCAGTTACGGCGACGGCTGATGAATGGTTTCACGGCATCGACGATGTACACCTATTCCAAGTCGATCGACGACGATGCATATCTGGGTGGAACGGGTCACGTCATTGCCAGCGGACCGGGCGTAGCGCCGACATCGGCCCCCGCACAAACAGCCATGGTTGCGCAGAACTGGCTTGCCCCCCGCGCGGAGCGGTCGCTCTCGAGTTTCGATCAACGCCAACTCGTGAATATCACCGGGCAATACACCAGCGGCGAGGGCTTGGGCGGCGGTACGCTGATGAGCGGCTGGCGCGGGCGGCTTCTGAAAGAGTGGACGCTCCAAACCACCATCGGCGTGGGCACGGGAATGCCCGAAACGCCCATCTATCCCGAAGCGGCGCCCGGCACGGGATCGAACAGCATCATCCGGCCGGACCTGACCGGCGCTCCGATCGAGGCGGCAAACGGCGCGCATGTCAATGCCGCGGCCTATACCGCGCCGGTCGCGGGCGCGTGGGGAACCGCGGGCAGGGATTCCATCACCGGCCCCGGCCAGTTCACCTTGAACAGCGCGCTCAACCGCACCTTCCGCCCGCATGGAAAGCTCTATCTCGATGTGCAGATTCAGTCCACCAACACGCTTAACCATCCGGCCTTCACCAGTTGGAATACGATTGTCGGTGCGGCGCAATTCGGCTTGCCGGCCGGGGCTGGCGGGATGCGCAACCTGCAAACTGTGTTGCGCTTGAGGTTCTGAGCCATGCGAACTCCGGTTGCCTCTGTTCTTCTTCTCGCTGCCGCGGCCGCCGGCGCGCAGACCATCGGCTCCAACACCGCGCTTGGCCAGGCGCAGGGATTCACGCTCAGCATCCAGTCGCAACTCGTGGTCGAGGCGGTCACGGTCAGAAACAAACAAGGCAATTTTGTGCACGGTCTCACCGCCAAGGACTTCGCGGTGACGGAGGACGGCGCGCCGCAGACCATCCGCTATTGTGAGCACGAGAGCCTGACGCAGGACGCGAAGCCCCTGCCGGAAGAGCCGCCGCTGAACGACAACATCACCATCTACAATCGCCTGGCGCGGGAGCAGATTCAACCGGAGCCGCTGGAGAAGGACCGATATAAGAACCACAGGCTGCTGGCGTTCTACTTCGACATGACCACTATGCCGCCGGCCGACCAGTTGCGCGCCCTCTCCGCGGCCGAGACGTTTATCCGCACCAAAATGACGGCCGCCGACCTCATCGCGCTGCTGCGTTACCAGGGCGGCTCGGTCGATATCCTGCAAGACTTCACCAACGACCGCGACCGCTTGCTGAGCATTCTGGAAACCATGGTCGTCGGCGAGGGTCAGGGCGCAACGGACACCACCGACGACGCCAGCAGCGCCGACACCGGCGCCGCCTTCGGTCAGGACGACAGCGAGTTCAACATCTTCAACACCGACCGCCAACTCTCCGCGCTCGAGACTGCGGCCAAGCAACTGGGGCGCGTGAGCGAGAAGAAATCGCTGCTCTATTTCGCCAGCGGCCTACGCCTCAATGGCATAGACAACCAGGCGCAGCTTCACGCCACCGTCGACGCGGCGATCAAAGCCGGCGTTACGTTTTGGCCCATCGACGCGCGCGGACTGGTGGCCGCGGCGCCGCTCGGCGACGCGACCCAGGGCTCGCCGGGCAATCAGGGCCTCTACACGGGAGCAGCGACACTCGCGAACACGAGCAATTTCCAGCAGTCGCAGGACACGCTCTACGCGATCGCCGGCGACAGCGGCGGCAAGGCGTTCTTCGACAACAACGACCTGCTTCTCGGCATCGTCCACGCGCAGCAGGCCGTCTCCGACTACTACATTCTCGGCTATTACACGTCGAACACCGCGAAAAACGGCCACTTTCGCCGCATCAGGATATCAATGACCAACGGCCTGCAGGCCGACCTGAGTTATCGCGAGGGCTACTACGCGGAAAAAGAGTTCGCCAAATTTAACGAGGCGGATAAAGAGCGCCAGCTTGAAGACGCGCTCATGCTCGAAGATCCGATTACCGATCTGACCATCGCCATGGAGATCGACTATTTCCAGCTCAACCGCGCCGAGTATTTCGTCCCCATCATTGTCAAAATTCCCGGCCGTGAACTGGCCCTGGCCAAGCGCGGAGGCGCGCAGCAGACCTCGATCGACTTCATCGGCGAGATCAAGGACACAATCGGCGGGTTTACCGTGCAAAATATACGCGACCACATGAGCAAAAGGCTCTCCGACGCCACCGCCGCGGAGCTCGCCAAGGTTCCCATCGAGTACGACACGGGTTACACCTTGCTGCCCGGCCGCTATAGCATCAAATTCCTGGCGCGCGACGATGAGACGGGAAGAATCGGCGCCTTCCAGACTACGTTCACCATCCCCAATCTCAACAAGGTCGAGGATCGGGTGGCGATGAGCTCCGTGGTATTGAGCAGCCAGCGCGTGGCGTTAAACGCCGCACTCTATGACACCGAGAAGGCCAAGGAGCGCCGGAAGGACGAAGCCGCGAATCCGCTCGTCGAAAACGGCGCTCGACTCATTCCCAGCGTCACCCGCGTCTTCAACAAAGGGCGAGCGATCTACGTTTATTTTCAGGCCTACAAGCAGACGCCCGCGCCCTCTACGCAACCGCTCTTCGCGTTCGTCACTCTCTACCGGAATGGCGAAGCCGTCTATGAGACACAGCCGGAGTCAATGGTTCCGAGTGCGCAAAGCCGTCTGGGAGTGATGCCGCTCAATTTCGATCTGGGCGTCAACGCGCTTTCGCCGGGAAAGTACGATTGCCAGGTCACGGTCCTCGACCCCACCGCGCATAAAGCCAATTTCTGGCGCGCGCCCATCGAGCTCGTGCCTTAACGGATTGCGAAGGAATGCGGTGCAGTCAGCTCCCTGAAAGTATTTTGGTGGCCGCCTTCAACACTTGCACCTCGCGTTCGATTGCAGCCGCCGTTCTCGCAATCTGCGCGTCGACGATCGTCCATTGTTTTTGCTCGATCGCTTCGCGCACCGCCGGCAGCGTCTTGACGCCGTAACCGGTATAGAAGCCGGGCGCATAGATCATGTTTTCATACCACGGGCGGTTGGGAAGCCCTTGTGGATCGGTGAGCGCCTCTTGGGTCTTCATCAATTCCGCGTTCACGGCAGTTTCGCCGTTTGCGCCATCCGTCGCAAACGCGCGTTCGTACTCCGCGGCAGCGGCGGTGAGATCGTCCGACGCTTGGTCGAGCGGAGCGAAATCGAAGTACGGGGGAACCAGGTCGACCGGGGGTGGAACGCTCACTTTCTTCGGATCGGCTGCCGCTTGATACGCGCCCGCCGCGATGTCGGCGTTGCGGTCCTTGATCTCGGCACGCATGTCATCGGCCAGCTTCTTCACTTCGGTCACATAGTTATGCACCGTGTCGGCTTCATCGGTGAACTGGTAGGGAAGCACGTCGGCGTCGGCCATGCGGATCACCATCGTGCCTGCGGTCTGCGCCAGCGCCCGCTCATATACGAAGGTTGTGTCCTGAAAGTGGGTGTAAAAGTAAAAATCATCATAGATCGAGTGATATTGGCCGCTTTCCTCATCCTCGCCGCCGAAAGCGAGGTCCACGGTCGGGATGCCGAGATGGTCTATGAACACCGTGAAATCGGAGCCCGATCCAAGCGCCCCGATGCGGCTGTCGGCCCGTTTTTGTTCTTCCGCCCGCATCGCCGGAGAGGCCTGCAACAGGCTCGCCAGCCGCGCCCGCTTCCAGATCGACATTTTGGTCTCCGGATCCTGGATATCTTTGGCCACGCTGTTGACAAAGTTCTCCAGCGAGTGCGAGCCCGAAGCGTGGAAGAAACCACGCGTGTTGCCGTCGGAGTTGAAGTACGCCACCGCGTGCTGGCGCAGTTCGTCAGCGTGGTACTCGGCCCATTCCGTCGAGCCCAGCAACATGGGTTCCTCGCCATCCCAGAAGCAATAGAGAATCGTGCGCTGAGGCTTCCATCCCTGTTTCAGCAACTCGCCCAGCGCGCGCGCTTCTTCAAGTTCGGGACTGGTTCCGCTCAGCGGATCCTCGGCTCCATTCACCCACGCATCGTGATGATTGCCACGGATCACCCACTGGTCGGGAAACGTGGACCCGGGGATCGTGGCCACTACATCGTAAAGCGGTTTGCGGTCCCAGTTGAATGAAACCGCAAGGCGCGCCATGGCTTTGCTGGGGCCGGTCTTGTAGGTGATCGGGAGGTCGCCACGCCAGTTCTCAGGAACGGTCGGGCCCCCCAGTGCAAGCAGGAATGGCTTGGCGTCGGCGTACGAAATAGGCAGCACCGGGATCTTGGTGATCGTTTGTACCTGATCCAGAGGGATGAGCTTCACGCCCGGTTTCGCGCCCACGCCGGGCGTCTGTGGATCTCCTGGATAGATGGGCATGTCCATCACGCTGCCGCGTTGCACGCCGTCGGGCGGACGCATTGGCCCATCCGGATAGGGGTCTCCGTTCGCATACCCGTCGTCTTTCGGGTCGGAGTAAATAATGCAACCGACGGCGCCGTGCTGAGCAGCCACCTTGGGCTTGATGCCGCGCCACGTCTCGCCGTAGCGCGCAATCACAATGGCTCCCTTGACCGAAACGCCCATGGCCGCCAATTGCTCATAGTCCGAGGGCGCGCCATAATTCACATACACCAGTGGACCCGTCACATCGCCATCGCGCGAATAGGCGTTGTATGTCGGCAATTGCTCGCTCTTCTGGCCCGAGGTAGGATCGACGGCCAGTGTCGGCTCTTCCAGCTTGGCGGTGAATGGCGCGGAGCCCAGCAACTCCAGCTTGCGCGACTTGGGCGTGGGGAACAGGGCTTCGAATTGTTCGATCTTCGCATCCAGCCCGTAGGATTTCAACTGCGCCAGCAGCCATTCGGCATTGTCTTTATCGTAAGGCGAGCCAACGTGGTGTGGCCGCGCCGACATCCGCCGCATATCCTCGCGTATGCGGTTGGGCTCAGGAATGGCGCGGAATTTCTGCTCCCATTGCACTTCAGCAGCCGAGTGTTCGGCGGTATAGCCGCGCAACGGCTCATCCGCAGGCGGCGCCAAGGCGAACGCGGCGAAAGAATACAACATCAGGAAAACGGAAATTCGATGCATGCGGAAGTCACCTCGCTGGCCGGATCACTGGCTCGACCAGGGTGTTTCGTTGGGTAAAGTTGAGGATACGGCGGCGAGACGGAGTGTAATCTTCTCCCCGCCGGGTGTCAACCTTGGCTCTCCGCGCTTGACTCTCCGCGTCCGCGAATGGGGAACGCAATGGCCGAAAGCAGGATGGCCGGGGGGCGTCGCAGAAAAGCGGCGATCGAAATCGCTGCCCGACCAGTCGCTCATGCGGCTTAAGCCATTTCTTCAGGATTGGCGTTTCCTGGCTGTAGGGACCAATGCGCCTGTTTTTGCGGTTTCCTTGGCAGTCCAAATGGCGAGTGGCGTCCGCATGGCCTGTGCTAGGCTTTGAACAACGGTGGCCAATTTCGAAAAAGCGCCGGCAGAGGTCCAGGAAATCTTATCCAAGCCGATTCGGCAACTCGGCTTGAAGCTGGAAGGCTCCCCCCTGGAACGCTTCGTCCAGCAACTTTACGAAGAGCTGAACGCCAAGGGGCTCCATCGGTTCCACCCCAGGTGTTACCTGACGGATGAGTGGGGCTGCCCGAGCATGGAGCCGGTGATTGGAATTCCATTCTATCTGGCTGATCCAAAACTGCAGCGCCTGGAAGCGGAAATGAACGACATTGAAGACGCGCGGCAGATCATGATGTACCTGCGCCACGAGGCCGGTCACGCTTTCAATTACGCCTACGCGCTCTACAAAACGGAGGAATGGCGCAACCTTTTCGGTCCGTTCCGGCGGCCTTACCGCGATAACTACAAGCCGGTTGCGTTTTCGCGCCAGTTCGTGCGGCACATGGAGGGCTGGTATGCGCAAAAGCATCCTGACGAAGACTTTGCGGAAACCTTCGCGGTATGGCTGACACCCCGCTCCAACTGGCGGAAGCGGTACCAGGGCTGGGGCGCGATGGAGAAACTGCTCTATATGGATCGCTTGGGCCGCAAGCTCGGCGACGCTGAACCTGTGATCGCACGCGGCGACACCGATATTACCGTCGACGAAATGGATTTCACGGTCGGGGAGTTCTATCAGCGCGCCCTCAAACAGCAGCTTACCCCTGGCGAGCTTCCCCTGGACAGCGATCTACGCGACATCTTCAATGTATCCAGGCGCCGCCGGAAGAATGTTCGCCCAGCGGTCGAGCTTCTTCGGGAGAACCGCAAGATTCTGATCGACAAGGTCAACTATTGGACGGGCGTGCAACGTCCGCTGGTGAAGAAACTTGTGGAAGCCATCGAAGCAAAGGTCAACGAGCTAGGGCTGCGCGCTGACATACAATGTGAGCGGGAATATTTGACCGAAGTCACGGTGTATGCGACTGCACTGGCGATGAACTATATTACCCGAGGCAAGTTCATTTTGCCTTGAGCAGTTCCTCGCATCTGCCATGGGCGACAGATGTGGGTGAGAGCAAGAGAGCAGAGGCGCGATGGCGAGACTCAAAGTAACAATCTTGCACGACGTGTGGGAAGAGGGTCCGCCTGAGCCCGAGCCAGCCAAAGCGCCGCGCGGAAAGAAAGGCAGGCCGGCGAGGAAGAAAAAAGATCCGCTGCATGATCGCGAAGAGATTTTCGAGTCATTGACGAAGCTCGGACATGAACCTTCGTATCACGTTCTTGACGGCAAGAATCAGTCGCTGCTGGCGCTGGCAAAGTGCGGCGCGGACCTCGTCTTCAATCTCACGGAGTCGTACGCCGGCGACGACACGATGGATAAAAACATCGCCGCCTATATGGAGCTCCTCCATATGCCGTATACCGGCGGGGGCCCGCAGGCTCTGTACCTGGCCCAGGACAAATCGATCGCAAAAAAGAT
>JASHUH010000607.1 GCA_030040115.1 Acidobacteriaceae bacterium
GGGGGCAAATGGCCAGCCAGGCGGTGATGGTCGCCCTGATTTCGGGGCTGTCGGAATTCAGGCGATCCATGAGCGTGGTGAAGGCGTCGTCTTCGCTCGACCGGCAAAGCGCCATCACGCCCACCAGCCGAACCTTGTCATTGGAGCTCCTTACCAGCCAGTAAACCAAATCGAGATCTTTCGAGCCTTCACCATCGGCCAGTGCGGCTGCGGCCAATTCGGGAAAAGGGGAAGAGGACTGCTCCACCATGCGGCGGAGCGCGCCTCTTCCGGCGCGATTCCCGAGCCGCATCAGGGCGCTTGCCCCACGCAGTTGAGAAGCCGAGAAGGGGGCTTGCAGAAGGGTTGCCGCCAAATCCGCCTCGATCGATTCACCCAATCTGGCCAGCGACAGGGCGGCGTAGGCCCTCACGCCTTCGTTCGAATCCTGCTGCACCACGTCGGCCAGGTCGGAAATCGCCTCCGGCTGTCCGATTGTTCCGAGGGAGTGGGCGGTGCTACGCCGGACGTCATAATCGCTGTCTTTGAGGAGGCGCAGGAGGACTGGCAAGGCGGCAGAGAAACCGGAGAGGCCAAGGGCGTCGGCCATCTCCTGGCGCTGCTTCCATTCGAACCGGCTGATGGCGTTGAACAGCCCCTCGGCGCCGCGGGGGTCACCGTCGTGAAGCAAGGCAATACAGGCCGCGGTGCGGGTAGAGGCGTCGGCATCGTTCGTGAAGCCGGCGAGACGTTTTTGAGCGGCCGGCGTGTTCAGGTTGGCCAGAACCGCGACCAGCTCCCGGCGGGCGTCACTGAAATCAATGGGGGCAAGGTCCAGCAGCGAGAGGCTCGATTGGCGCAGCCGTTCGCCGAGAACGCTGACGCCGACTTGCGGCTCAACTTTGGCGCCCGGTTCCGCAGCGGCCACAGACCGGCGAGGCTGGCTGGGATTGGCGAACAGAACAGTCTCATTGTGATACCGTGTCACGGCTCACCTGCCCTTCCGCGCGGCGGATGGAGCGCAACGCCTCGTCGGCCGCCAGACGCACCACCTGCTCGGGATCCACGCTTCGCCTTTCACGAAGGATATTCACGGCTTCGGCCGCGCACCACTTTCCGAGGGTTTGGCAGACGGCCAGGCGCACGCCCCAGCTTGTATCGCCCATTTGATCGATCAGGCGATTTACCAGTTCCGGCGTTTTGGCGTAGTTCCCCAGCAAAAGTACTACGCGCTCGCGCACCGAAAAATCGGGGTGCCACAGACCATAGCGGCCCTGCAGCGGGTCTAGCGCTTTTTCGGGATTGATTTTGTGCAAGGTGGTAAGCCCGTCGCGCACTACGTCAGGCGACTCAGTGCCTTTGGTTATGAGCCAGAGCACCTTGTCGTACGAGGCGGCGTCGCGGTAGTCGCCCAGAATGCGCAGCGCGTAACGTCGCGCCTCAGGAGTGGTGTGAAAGAGAGCGATGCGGGCGCTTTCGAGTTCCCCATCGTTCCTGGCCACTGTTTCCCAGGAGACCTGCGTCGCGGCTCCGCTCGCGGCCTCGCGAGAATACATGGTGTCGAGCACGGCGGAAAGGCTGTCACGCAATTCAAGCAGGCCGAACCGGTCGTCCTTGTAGGCAATGGCGCGCTGATAGCGGGTGTCGAAGGGAATTTCAGCCGTTGCTTGCGACACCAGAACGGTGTTCTTTCTGAATGCGTGCGCGATTCCCAACTCGTAGTAAGTTCGAACCGAACTGCCCGTCAGGTCGCAGAGGACAAGGTCGGCCTCGTCAATGTACTCGAGTGCTTGCGGAGTGATGATGCTCGCCCAGTCCCGGCTCTCGGATCGTTTGCAGATGAGGCCATGATTCTCAAGCACCGGCTTGACGATTTTGAGATACACGGCTTCGAGGTCCGGAGTCGGGTCCATGGAAACGTAGGCCACGGGTTTCAGATCGGGCGCGGCAGTTTGCGGTGCGACGTCTTGCGGCGATTCGGGCATGAGTCGATTCCTTCGAAGAGAAATCACCGGTGGGGAAGTGAAGTGCAGGCTACGCGAAAACCACAATAAGGCTGGCGCTCGTAAGCGAAAAAATTCTGCCGCGCTGCAACGCTTGCCTCTCCCGGGGCATGGTACCAGGAACCACCCCGAACCATCTTTTTGCCGGGCTCATAGCCCGGAGTCGCGGTCCATTCATACACGTTGCCGCACATATCGAGCGCTGCGCAGGGCGCCGCCCCCTGGGGATACATGCCGCAGGCAATGGTGCGATTCAGGCCGCTCGCCGAGGTGTTTGCGAATCCGGGCCGCCAGAGTTTTCCCCATGGATAAACAAGATTGTATTGATTGGCCCCGGCGGCGAGCTGCCATTCCGCTTCCTCAGGCAATCTCACCTCGAACCCGAGCCGGGCGCTGATCCATCGGCATGCAGCAACAGCATCATACCATGACACATTCTCGGCAGGATGGTTGCGGATTTTTCTCGCTTGCACGCCGGGATTCAGACGCTGATGGTCTGTGACTTCAAGGCCATTCCACCATCGCGAGTATCTAAACCCGTCAGAAGCTTCGATGAAGGCGAGATATTGCGCATAGGTGATCGGGTATCGCGCCATATAGAAGGGGCGAACTGGAACAGGAGTATGCCCAATCATGACGCTGACTGAATCGGGCGGAGCGTAGCTCGAGGTCGGCTTGGCTTCTACGCGCACCCAGTCGAGGAGGGGCGAGCCGTCGCGCAGAACCCCGATTCCCGGCCGCGCGTCCCCCAGCTCGTCAAGCCGGTCGCCAATCCGCGCCCGATCGTCATGAATGGTTTGCGGCCGCAGGAGCTGGTCGAGAAGGTGCGCGCTTTCCGGGCGCCCAAACTCCTGTTCGATGGTATCGAGAGTGGGATGCAGCCGCGCCAACATGCGCTCCATTTCGACGGAACGTTCGTGGGTCCAGAGGAACTCCGTGCTCTTCCCGTGCTGCTCCCACTGGATCGCCGCCGAGCGCATCTGGGCGAGCAAGCGGCGGTCTTCCAGGGTGGCGCGAATCAGCAAATCGAGCCTGTCCCAGCTGCGCAGCAAGGCTTCATGCGCGACTTCCACCATCGGCTCCTCGGTTTCCGATCCGAATTGCACCAGGAGCCGGCTTCGGGTGAGGTCGTCAATTAACCGCGATGCAGCGGCATTTCTGGCGAATGTCTTGAGTGGTGCTTTCTGCCGGGAAACGGCGCCGCGATCATCCACCTGCGCGAGTTCCGAAGCCAGCAAGGGCAACGCTTCCTGGGCTTCGCGATCGAGTTGTGCGAAGATGGTTTCGGCGCGATGCGCGATGGCGCCCTGCACGCGACCCAAAGCTTCGTAAGCGGCGTAGCTGAGGGTGCGACTACCGCTCTTGACCGTTTCCCGGTAAAGCTCATCGAGCAAATAGGCCATCAGCGCCAGCGCTCCGGGATGGGTCCCGGTGTCTTCCACAATCCGTTGCGCGAGATCGCCTTCAATTTCGAGGCCCGCGTACTCAGCCGGCCGCCGAATCATACTGTGAAGAGTGACCACATCGGGGGCCGTGAGCGGGAAGGCGGCCCGGAGCAATTGCGCCAGCTTGGGAATCTCGATGCAGCGGTGATAAAAATCCGCCCTGAATGTAGTCACGATACGGAATCGAGGGTTCTTGACGGCGTGATCGATGAATTCAATCAACGGCTCGCGACGTTCGGGCGCGACAAGGGTAAACAACTCTTCCAGTTGATCAATGACCAGAAGCAGTTCCGCTGCGGCCGGGGCTTTTTGAAGGGCAAAATCGGAAATCAGGCCCGTATTGGATGGGTCGCGAAGAAGCTTGGTCGCCATTTCGGCCGGATCGATCGCCGGCAGATCTTCGTCGGCCTCGGCCAAGGATGAGGCAAGCGCCAGGAAAGGCTCCCCCGGTAGTCCGCCCGGAGTAAACCACGCCCAACGCCAATCGCTGCTGCCCGGAATGGCGTTTTCCATAAGGCGCGGAATGAGGCCGGCGTGGACCAGCGATGACTTGCCGCTGCCGCTGGCGCCCACGATGGCCAGAAAGCGGATGTCCGTGGCGCGCAATTGCGCGATCAACTGTGCGATCTCACGGTCGCGTCCGAAAAAGATGGGCGCATCCATGGGCTGAAACGCTCGCAGCCCCGGAAACGGAGATCCATGCCAAAGCGGCTGACTTGCGGCCGCCACTTCCTCCGCGTCCGGTTCCTCCAAGAGGATTCCCTGATTCCCCTTGATTTCTTTCCTCAGGAGAGCTTCGACCAAAGGCTCAAATTCGCCGGGCGTCGCGTAGGACTCGTAGCTCCCGCTCCAGGGGCCGTCCGGTTTCTCAAACCGGGCGAAAAATTTCTTGAGCAAGTTCCATTGGCGTCCCTTGTCTTCATAGAGCGGATCATCCAGGGCCACGGACGGAGCCTTAGTGCGGCGGAAGATCAAGACCCTGGGACGGCTGTACGCCCTGGCCCGCGCGGCGGCGATCTCGTATTCATATTCCGTTCCGGAAAGATAGGCGTTTCCGTCGGGTTTTCGGTAAACGGCCGAATCGAGCGGGGTGCCCATGCGCGACCAGAGAATGACCACCACGATGCTGCATTTGTCCGGAGCCGGCAATCCGCGTTCGATAGCCTGCTGCGGTGTGAGCGTGGCCAGAAAAGCAGTGCGGGCTCGCCGGTCGGTCCAGTCCACCGGAATCAAAACGCAGTTGCCCGGGAGGTCTTCGCTGATCCTCTCGATCACCCGTCGAACAATACTGCGTTCCTCGCCCACATCGCCGGGCGAGGAGATAAAGATCCGGATAGTCCGCTTTTTTGGTAGGTTCTTCACAAAAATGATGGTAGGATCAGCCAGGAATCACGCCCCGGGAAATCTGACGCAGGGAAATCAAGGCGAATTATAATCCTGCCCCATGAAAGAAGGCCGCCAGTTACTGGAGGTTCGCGCTCGGCCGGGCGCTAGCTCGGCCATGCTCTTCGTGCACGGTTTCACGGGAGATTCGGATGAGACGTGGGGCCGGTTTCCGCTGCTGCTGGGGGCCGAGGAGTCTCTCAACAATTGGGACATTCTCAGCCTTGGGTACAACACCAGTTTTCTGCCCGGCACGCGGGGAATCTGGTCCGCCGATCCGGAGCTGCCGATCCTGGCCAAGCTGTTTTGCACCGAACTCGTAATCGATCCGCTCGTAAGATACCGACGCTTGGCCATTATTGCGCATAGTATGGGCGGACTGGTGGCGCAAGCAGCGCTGGTAGCGGATCCGGATTTAACGAAGAGAGTAAGCTGCGTCCTGCTGTTTGGAACTCCCAGCGCGGGGTTGCGCAAGGCCAGGATTCTTTCCCGATTGCTCGGTTTTCTGGCCGGCGAGCAAATTCACAATATGGCCTCCGACGGCGGGTTTGTCACCGATTTGCGGCGAGAGTGGTCGAAGGTGTTCGGCGCCGATCCGCCCTTCCGCTTCTATGCCATTGCCGGGGACAAAGACCAGTTTGTTACCCCGAATTCGTCGCTCGAGCCCTTTGCGCCCCAGCATCAGCGGGTGGTGCGCGGGGACCATCTCAGTATGGTGAAACCGCGCGACAAACATGCGGATGCAGTGCGGCTGGCGGTGAGCGTGCTCGCGGAATCCGTCGAGCCGGAGGGTCCGCGTTCTCCGTTGCGTATTGCGGCGGAGGTGGGTGCCGCCGTTCCCGCCGGAATGGCGATTGCCGAGGCCGGTGCGGACGGCCGCCAAAAATTTACAACCCAGGAGCAGGTGGTGGAAGCCGCCCTGGCGCTGGACAGCGCGAACAAGCGGCCCCAGGCCATCGGACTGCTGCAGCGCTATCAGCATCTGGGCACGGATGTGGCGGGCACGCTGGCGGGCCGGATTAAGCGGCGCTGGCTGCAGGATGGCGATGAGGAAGACGCCAAATGGGCGCTGGAACTATATCAAACCGCGCTGCAGACCGTGCGCTCCGCTCCTGAGACCCAGGACACCATTGGGCAGGTGTTCTACCACGCTATTAACGTAGCGTTCCTCAAACAGGTGGCGTTTGGGCGGGCTGACGAGGCGCGCGAAATGGCGCGGCTGGCGCTCGAGTTCGCCCGAAAACAAACGCCGCCCGACATGTGGAGCGTGGCCACGGAAGCTGAGGCTCATCTTTACCTGGGAGAATACGACCAGGCGCTCGCGCAATACGAGGCCGCCATGGAGATGAAACCGGAGACCTGGAAGCTGGTTTCCGCGGGGCAGCAGGCGCAGCAGATCGCGGGGTACGCTGGAGACAGGCAGCTCCAGGAGAAACTGAAGGCGATCTTTGATCCGCCGCGGCGCATTCATCGAATCTTTGTGAGTTACAGCCACAAAAACACCGACTGGCGGGACAAGCTCGAAACTATGTTGAAGCCGCTGCTCACTGCGCACGATGAACTGGATCTATGGGCCGATAACCGCATTCCTGCGGGCGCCGACTGGTTCCAGCAGATTCATGAAGCGATGGCCACCTGCCGGGTCGCGGTGCTGCTGGTAAGCGCGGAGTTCCTGGGTTCGGAGTTTATCCGTAGATATGAGCTGCCGGCGCTATTCGAGGCGGTGGATAAGGGAGAAATCCGCCTCATCTGGCTTTATCTCAGTCCCGCGATGTACGAGGAAACGAAACTGGTGAAATACCAGGCGGCGCACGACCTACGTAACCCACTGGATGGGCTTCCCGAAGTCGAACAGCGGAGGATTCTGAAAGACACCGCCTTCAAAATCAAAGAAGCGATGCTGACGTGAGGACCAAGCTGCCGGGCGGCTCGCGAAGATCGCTGCTATCTTTTCTTTCGTATTTCATAGCCAAGCGAGATGATTGCCTTCAATGCCTCAATAACAGTTTTGCGGTCATATTCCTTTTCCGCTTCCGGCAGCTCCTCGTACGGAACCAGATCGGGATGTTCTTTGCGCTCGTCGTCTCGCCTTGGACCGTACGTCCAACCCTCTTCGATCCGCTTCCTTGCCCAATGGTCGTGATTATTCTCTGCAAGTTGCTCGACAAGCTCTGTGAGGAAATCGGGCAGCTCGATGCGCAGAGTGTCGAGATTTTTGGGGGTGTAAGTTGTCATTGTGCCTTTGTCTCCTGAGAACTACTGGCCACCCCGAGCCCAAGCCGATAAAGATGACTATCCGATGAAGAGATCGTCGATAGCAAATCTTCCTTCCGGAATTCGGGGATGCAGGACAGTCCTTGTAGTCACGTTTCAGAATAATAGCTTGGGCTGTGTCGCCGCATCTGGCTGTTTTTGCGTGAGCAAGCCGGCAAGTGATGTGCGGGAATCGGCCAGTGGACCGCCAAAGCTGCCCTATAATGCCTCGGGGGAGAAAAGGCTCTTCCGCTGTTGTCCAGAGCCTCTTCTCCCCCGAGAACCCCTGTTTACTCGTTCTTATTCTCTTTTTCGCGTATTTACTTTCTGTTTCCGCCTCAGCGACTCCGTTTTACTGCGTCTCTGACATCGCTTTCAGCGATAGTCATTCGGCTCACGTCCATTAAATCCCTGCCGCCGCCTGACTGCATTCTCCCCTCGATGATATCGATTCGCTTCCGTGACTCACGGCGAATCTATGGGGCGTGGGAAGCAGGACAGGTAGGTTGCGACAGTCGACAAAGCGCTTCAGCAACTCGGCACTGGGGTTATAGCCAAGAATCAACTCCTTTAGGGAAAAATTAGCTTTCCGAGATCGCCCGCGTCACAGAACATTGTAGGTTCCAAAAACATTGTTTTCGATGGCCTCGAACACATGCGTCTCCATGAGCGGAACATGCTTGTATGCCGCAGCATGGTAAACCGCACTAGGGTGGCGCCGGCGCAAAACGTCCTCAAAGCGCCTCCGGTCCTGGATATTACCAATCTCCGCTAAGAATGGGACGTTCGGAAATTTCTGACGTATTTCGCGGTCGATTGCGAAGAGCGGCGACTCGGCGATCTCGTAACCAACGATGGCGGCGGGCTGAAACGGGGCGATCTGGCGGCAGAGTTCGGAGCCAATGGAGTCAGCCGCGCCGGTCATCAGCACAACCTTGCCTTCGATAGTCCTCCGGATAGGCTCTTCATCGAGATGAATGGGCGTGCGCCCGAGGATATCCTCGACAGCCACCTCGCGCATCTGCCCGGCGAGACTGCTGCCCTCAATGACGTCGCCCAGGCCGGAGGGCAGTTTTGCATTTCACCCGGGCAGCGTAACACTGCTCGAGAATACGCGTCATTTGCGCGCCCGTGGCCGAGGGAGCGGCAATAAGAATGACCTCGATGTAGTGTTTTCTGACCACGCGCCGGACATCTTCGCCGCTACCCAGCACCGGGACGCCAGCCACGCATCGGCCCTTTTTCTTTGGATTATCATCGAGGAATCCCGAGACGCGGTAAGCAAGCCGAGGGCTGTTCTGAATCTCGTGAAGAAGCGTAACACCTGCATCTCCTGCACCGTAAATAACCGCATGCATGGCTGGGGCGCCGTAGCTGCGAATCCCGGCGCAAGCGTCGTAAGTAATGCGAGTGGCGCCCCGTAGACCGCTTGTCGCCATCAAGCAGAGGATCAGATCGAGAACAAAGACAGGACGCGGGAACCCAGCCGGTGAAATGTATTCGATGAGGATACAACCGATGAAAGAACCGCTGAGATTACCGATAGAGAGGCGGACGAGATCGGACTTCGAAACGTATCGCCACATTCCTCGATCCGCAAACTGCGCCCAATTCTGGCTCGTAATCGACGGTGATCGTGCCAGCAGCTTCTGATGAATTCCGCGCCAAGGGAGACCGCGGCAAAAACTCCAATTCCGGCGAATCGACTCTCACCGCGAGCGGCCTGCCTTCACGTACTCTCCCCTGGAAGGCGGCCAGAACTGAGCCGGCATTGCCCCGAGGCGCCGCATCCAAATCCCGATTGGCTGGTGCAAATCTGGCGTACGCCGCCGCGGCAGCAATTTCCTCGAACGATGCAAGTCAGTTCCTGGCTGGGCCGGTGGATTCTCGTACAACCAGCTTGGGCTCCACGATGATCTCATCGCGAGGCATAACGGTGTTGTGGATGCGATTCAGCAGGCTCTGGGTCGCGATTCTACCAATTTCCTCAAGCGGCTGATTTATTGTCGTCAGGCGTGGAAGGGTGAATGCCGCAGCCTTAATGTCATCAAAACCGATGACGGAAACGTCTTCCGGGACGCGCAGGTTGCAATCCTTCAGTGCGCGGATAGCTCCAATCGCAGAAATATCGTTGAAAGCCACAATTGCCGTGAAAGGCTCTTTGGTTGCGAGCAGTTGTTGCACGGGCAGATAGCCGAGTTCGGGCGAAGTCATATCCCGATCGAGGCTCACCACGAGTTGCGCCTTGATTTCCAGTCCCAGTCGCTCGGCCACTGCAACTAAGCGCGTCCAGCGCTCATCTGAGTCCGAACTGAAGGGTTGTCCGCGCATGAAGGCGATCTTGCGATGACCCAGCGAGAAAAGGTGCCCCAGCGCCAATTCCGCGGCGCGCGTGTGGTCGAGAAGCACATTGGTTACGCCCTCGATGTGCCGGTGGCCAGCGACGACTACCACCGGGATGGAGACAGGATGTTCCAGCCGAGTATCGATCGCGATGAGCCCCTGCGCTCCGCGTCCCACCAGCATCCGCGTGTAGTCTTCAACTAGATTCTGTTTGTGCCGGTGATGCGCCGTGAAATAAAAATACCCGGACTGAATCAACTGATCGCCGATGCCGCTCATGATTTGCGTATGGTATCCGCTATCCAGTTCGGGCACTAAAATTCCGATTGTCAGCGTTCGTCGGCTGCGTAGCGAGCGCGCCAGCAGATTCGGCTGGTAATTCATCGCTTTGGCGGCAGCCTTAATGCGATCGCGGGTCGCCTGGGGAATCGACCGCCCCGGCACCTCATTGAGAACAACCGAGACGGTCGCAGGATGCAGCCTCAGATGTGCGGCGAGTTGCTTCAGGCTCGCCGTCTGGTGAGCCCGCGGCCTCACGAGGTCTTTTGCCTTATTTTCGCTGATGGGATCTTTCATCGCACTGCTTAAATCATAAAGCAATCGTTTTTTCATCTTTGGACGAGCCTAAACGCACCTGATTTCGTTTGAGGACCAGAATTGACGTCTCGAACCTGCGGAACAAGGCGATCTGGGCGCGATAACCATCGGAAATCTCTCCAAAAGGGAAGTACTCGATCACCTGAAGGCGCGACAGGCCAGGTTCGGCGTCATCACGAATCGCCTCGCCAGCTTCCAGACGCAGAGCTTCAACTTCTTTTGGATTCCCCCTTCTCCAGAGTCGGAAAAAACCAATGTCACGGAAAAGTTACCGCAACAACAAGAGAAATTGAGGGCTCACCTTAATCAATCGAACCCTTATCTGCAAAGACTTGACAGCCCGTTGGTCGTGTGTTTTAATAACTCCAAAATTCCAATCAATAAGTCAGATGCCATTGAAACAAACGTTTGCTCCGTGACTCTGACGCATTGAGGCGGTGGGCCGTAATGTGACCGGCGTCGCCGGAGCGAGAGGTGATCTGTCCCTGCGTTTTTCGACGCGGGGCGCTTTAGAAAGTAAACGCACGCTGGTTTAGGGTTGCGCGCTCGAAGCGGCGCTTGCGTGTGGTGACTGCCGACAGATAGCGCGATTTGTCAGGGGTTGCCAAGCTTGCTGGATCGCGACTTCACGGCGACTTCGCCCAAATGGCGTGAACCGGCGAGCCGATGCTTTTTGCCAGTGAGGAACGCCGGCCTTTTAATACAGTCCCGCTAAGGAATAGGCATTACCCGGGCAAGGCCAGAATGCGTTTGCGGGAACTTGGCAATCTCAATTCCATAGAACGAGGAGGGCATTTCTGAGATGGACTGCAATCGTCGGGAATTCATTGCTCTAGCGGGCGCGGCATGTTCTCTTCCTGCTGTTTCGCCTGTTTTCGCCGAGATCTCAGGCGAAGTCCAATGTCTGGTGTACGATGCGAAGGGCCAACCCCTGCCACCCTCGGCATTGGCGGTGTACGGAGTCGACCGGTTTCACCTTTGCGACCTGCTGATGCGACCGTTTACGACGCCTGATGTGGTCGAGACGACCGGGACCGTGCGCTTTACCCCGCCCACGGATCGGCCCTTTCGAATCGCGATGCCGCTTGAGGTTCCAGGTTTCGGCACCGTCTTCTCCTATGCCGACGATGGCGGACGCGGATGGACTGCTCGCTCACTTGCGCAAACTTCGCCGCTGGTGCTGAATTATGCCTTCGCCAAAGATCGTATGGCCACCGTGCAGCGGGTGGCCGCGGACTGTAAGCAATTGGGTGTTGTCATATCGCCAGCGACGCAGCGCCGCATCGACTCTGCGCAAGCTGCTCTCGATCGCGCCGAAAAGGCTGGGGCCGATCGCACTGCCCTGGTCCTGGCATCGATGGAGTCCTTCCGCGATTCGCTTTATGCCGGCGAAATGCTGGTTCATGCCCGCGCTGAGCACGCAATCGCCAACCAGCCCACGCGGCCCGGGTTCCTATTCGGCTGCAACGGTTTCGGGCTGGCGTCTGGCTCTCCTACAATTCGTCAACTGTTCCAGGCGTTGTTTAACTACACAACCATTCCCATTTATGAAGGATGGGTCGAAAAGGTGAAGGGACACCCGGATTACTCGTTCTTCGAGGGAGCTCTTGACACCCTCGTTGGCGCCCAAATCATTCCCAAGGGGCATCCCGCGATTTGGCTCGAACCGGAGAATACACCGGAATGGCTTCAGAACATTTCCTATGAGGAGACCAAAAAGTACTGCCTGCAGCATGTGCAACAAGCGATTTCACGCTATCGCCACCGCGTTCATATTTGGGACGTGGTGAATGAGATGGAGGTGCAGCCGGAGACTGGCCGGGGCATGGCCGGTTTCACGTGCGAGCAAAATGTAGATCTCACAGTTTCAGCTCTGGAAACTGCTCATGCCGCCGATCCTACATGCTGGCGTTGCGTCAATGTCACCGGCACGTGGGCGGACTATTACATGAACCGGCGTCCCGCCGCATGGCAGCAAAGTCCCTACAACTACCTCGCCATGCTGCGCGACGCCAACGCCGCGTACGATGTTATCGGTCTGCAGTACTACCACTCCGGCCGCGACATGCTGGAATGGGAACGCGACCTCGAGACATTCAATCATTTTGATCACAAAATCCACGTTACAGAGATAGGCTTCCCGTCCTCCCTGGCTCCCTCGCCGGATCAGGACAAGTACGCAAATTGGGGCGGGGGATTAGGCGGCGAGGCCATGACTTGGCACAACGAATTCAACGAAACAACCCAGGCTGACTGGATCGAGCAGCTCTACACGATCGCCTACAGCAAGCCATGGGTAGAGGCGATTACTTATTGGGACTTTAATGGTCGCGGTCATGATGGTTTCATCCGAGACTGTGGAGACCATCAGCAGCCCAAGGAGAGTTACCATCGGCTCCTCGCCCTTCGCGCCAAATGGCTGAATACCGGCATGGCTACACCGGAAGATACTGGCACAGCGCTTCCTTCAACGACGTAAAACGAGGCGCTGTTCAAATTTTTTGTTCAGAGGGGTGTCCTGAAATGCTCTGACTGCCGTTGACCTGTCCATCGTGAATTTGTCCAATTAGGAATATGGTTCGGATGAAGGAAAGGGACAGGTCAAGGCTTCTCCACAGTCTTTGGACATCCGAGGAAAACCAGATCGCAAGAATGTTTCAGCTCACGTGACCCACATAGTCGGGACCATTGACCTGCACCACGAATCCATCGGGATCGCGGAATTTGAAGGACTCCGACGACCGCTCGTCCTGGATCTCCAGATTGCGTTTGCGGAGCGCCGCACGAATCTGGTCGGCGTTAAAGTGAGCGATGCCGAAGTCATAGTGATCGAGATGCGCGGGCTCGCCGTTGCCCTGTTCGATGCCGAAGAACGATTTGCCCACTCCGAGAATGTGAACCGTCGGCGCGTGTTGCCGCAGCGGCATCTGAAAAAACTCCTGGTAAAAACGCGAGGTCTTCTGAAGATCAGGAACGCGCACGGTGACGTGGTTTAACGTGATGGCGGGAAAGCTCTGAGGGGCAGCGTCTTCCGCGCGCGAAAGCGGGGAAACAAGCACTCCCGCAGTAATGGCTGCCAAAGAAACAGCAACTTGGCGCCGGCTAATTTGGCCTTTTTCGAAGTCGTAAAGAAGGGTCTCGATTTGGCTGATCATGGATCTCTCCTTGTGCGAATGGGTGGAAGGTTCACGATGGAGGCTTGCCCGGATGGGAACAAGGCAAACTCCAGCTGCGGATGAACGCGTTCGATCTCTTCGACATCCAAGCTTACATGATCCCAAGAGCACCATCGTAACTCTGGTGCGGGTCAAATCACGGGAACTACGATCAAGGGTCGATACGTTCAGCTCACCGGTCGAATCTTGTTCTGAGATGCAGAAGGCGGGTTCTTCCCTGGCAAACGCAAGGGCGGTGGTTTCAAATCCCCGCCTGAATGGAATGGACCCAGGAAGCGCAGCAGTCGCTGAAACGCAATTGAAAACGATTCTTCCAACGATGTGGCTCTCTACGTGGTAAACACGCACCAGAAACTTCCCTTGAGGATCTTCCGGGATCTACCAGCGCGCGAGTGGAACCACTTCTGCCTCCGCCGGCGCGAGGGACATCAGAACCGCCAGGCGGATTTCAGCCCTCACATCCTGAACGGTTGCGATCAACTGACGAAAGCCGGGATTCGGCTGCTCCGATGGGCCGGCAAAAGTCGGCGCTACCTGAAAAACTGCGTTTGCCGGCGCAAGAATCCGCGCCTGCAACGTTCTGCCTTCTTTGGTGAGAACGGCTGTGTCGCCCCGGAGGGCGATCTCCGCATCAGTGGTGAGCTGCCAGCGGAGCTCGTGCTGCTTTGCTTCCGGCGACCAGGCGACTTCATCCTGAATGAGGACTCCGGTCTCGGGGGACAACCGGATGCCACGGCGCACTGCGCTGGCATCGTCGGAATAGGCCGCTCCAAGATCGAGAACGACCGATAGCGACTGCCCGTGGAAGCTGGCCTGCGCAATCGTGGTTTGGCCCAGGGGATTCTGCAAATGGCCGTTCAATGTGAGTGTGCTATGGGAGCGGTTATTAAGCCGGTAGTACTTCCAGCGGCCGCCGTCGCGTCCCGAATCCCAATAGCCGGGCAGGTCGTAATCGTCTGGACCGAAATCGCTGGACCAGCGCACGCCCGCTGCATCGAGAACGAAGGCGCCGAGATCGAGATGCGCGTGATCGGCTTGTCCCGACCCGGCTTTCGCGCCCACAAAAAACGCCTGCGGATCGTTCCAGGCGGTCCGCATACACACGATCTCTGCGCGTCTGAAGGCGATGCCGCGCGGAAGTTCGATCTGCTGCATCGGCTGCTCCTGATACCAGATGAGATCGAAGGCGTGAATGCGACCAGGATGCTCCTGGATCCTGCGATGATTTTCGACGACGCACGCGGGCAGCCGATAGCGCTGGCCAAGCCAGAAGAGAGACGCCTGCGGCAGAGCTCTCACGTCTGCATCGGCAAAGTTAAAGTAGAGCCGGCTGGGCCCGAGGCAATGGAGGGGGAAAACACCTGCCCGGTCGAAACCGGGGCGCTCTGCCAATCCAAAGTTATGGCCAAGCGAGGTCTCCAGAGCGTCGATAGTCAAAGCGCTGTACCAAGCACTGTACTCCCAGTAGTGCGGACCGCCTTCCCACGCGCCATCGGGTGCGAAGTGATCGAGAGCAATGGAGAGGTTTTGGATAGCCTGCGCGAGGATACGCGAGGCCAGCTCCGGCAGCGCATCGGCGACAGCGAGCGCGCCGATGGCCAATCCTCCATTGCATACCAGGTTCCAGTTGTGCGGGACGCGCACCCACCATTCAGGCTTCTCCTGAGCTTCGAGGCCCGGGGCGAGGCCTTTTTGTACGAGAGTTTCCTCGAAAGCGCCGCGCTCGACTTGCGAAAGCGTGTCATACAGCCAGTCGATTCCGATAGCGAAGGCGGTGCAAAGCTCTGCGGTGTCGAGAAAATGGCTGGGATTCCAGTGAGGGTATCCGCCGACGGCGAAAAGTTCCTGCTTGGCGCACTCTGCATACTTGGGATTCTGGACCAACCGATAAGCCAGCGAGAGAGTGGCTACGCGCGCGAACACCTGCTGGGCGCGTTCAAGCATGCGCGGGCCGACGATGCGAAACTCGGTGGCGGGCTCATTGAGCAGGGCATCGGCCTGACGAAAAAGACGCCTCTTCAGGCTCTCGAGCACAGGGTCATTCTGCAGGCCGGACTGCAATCTGTGAAGACGGTTCGGGTCAAGAAACAGCCGCGGGTGGGTCGCTGCCCGTGGTGGCAGTGAAATGCGATCATGCATGCGTTTTGGCCTGCGCGGTTAGAATTCGATCGATTGCACCGAGCTCGCTGTCGGAGAACATGAGATTCTTGAGTGCTACAACGTTCTGTTCCAGCTGCTCGCGGCGGCTTGCGCCGATGATGACGCTGGTCATGACCGGATTCCGGAGCGCCCATGCGAGGGCCATTTGCGCCAAGGTTTGGCCGCGCTGCTTGGCAATCTCCCCAAGGCTGCGGATTTTTTCGAGCACCTCGGGCGTAATCTGTTCGGACTTGAGGAATACCGATCGGGCGGCGCGAGAATCGGAGGGTATGCCCGTGAGATATCGATCGGTGAGCAGCCCCTGAGCGAGCGGGCTAAACGCGATGCAGCCGACTTGCTCCTGATTCAGCACGTCGAACAGGCCCTGCTCCGGCGCGCGATGGAACATGGAGTACTTGACCTGATGAATCAGGCACGGCGTGCCGAGTTGGCGCAGAATCTCAATGGCGCGTTTGGTCTGCGCAGAATCGTAATTGGAAATACCGGCGTAGAGCGCCTTGCCCGAGCGCACCGCCCGATCGAGAGCCGACATCGTTTCTTCGAGAGGCGTGTCGG
>JASHUH010000608.1 GCA_030040115.1 Acidobacteriaceae bacterium
CGCGGCAATGGGAAAGACGCGGACGTGCGCACCGCGTTCCGGGGATTGCATCCAGCGGGTGATGTCCGGCGAGTCGTTGACCGGCGTGGTGTTGGGCATGGCGGCCACGGCGGTGAATCCACCCGCGGCCGCCGCGGCCGTGCCGGTGGCGATGGTTTCCTTGTAACCTTGGCCCGGCTCGCGCAGGTGAACATGGATGTCGATGAGGCCGGGAGCAACAATGAGGCCCGCGGCGTCCAGCGTCTCGACACCTTCGGCATTCTTCAGCTTGCCCGGACTGGCAATCTCCGCCACGCGGCCGTCTTTGAGCAGAAGATCCTTGAGCCCGTCCACGCCAGCCGCGGGATCGAGCAGGTGTCCGCCGCGAATGGCCAACGCCGTCATGGGCGGCCTCCATTCTCGTGCTTGAGCGCCCGCTCAATGACCGCCATGCGGATGGCGACGCCGTTGGTCACCTGCTCGAGGATCGCCGACTGCACGCCGTCGGCGGCACCCGCCGTAATCTCCATGCCGCGAATGATGGGGCCGGGGTGCATGACCAGCGCGGTGGGCGCGTGCGCGGCCAAGCGCTGGCCGGTGAGCTGATAATTTGCCTTGTATTCGTCGAGATCGAGTTGCAGGCCGGCCAGTCGCTCAGCCTGGATGCGCAACATCATGACGGCTTGCGACTGGGCGAGCGCGGCGTCGAAATCGCGCTCGATGGCGATGCCAGGGCCGGCGTGGGCGGCGAGATCGGGCAAGAGCTGGACAGGGCCGCACAGCAGCACGCGCGCGCCCAGCCGCGGCAACAACAGCATGTTGGAGCGGGCGACGCGGCTGTGCAGAATGTCACCGACGATGGCGAGCGTGACACCGGAAAGCGTATTTTCGTCCACGCGCTCTATACCCGGCCTGAGATGCGCGAGCAGCGTGCGCAGATCGAGCAGCGCTTGCGTGGGGTGCTCGTGCATGCCGTCACCAGCATTGATGACGGGCAGGCGGGTGGCGGCCTCGAGCAGCCACGCAGCGCCGCTCGAATTGTGGCGCAGAATGATGGCTTCGGCGCCCAGCGCGCGCAGGGTGAGGCCGGTGTCTTTGAGCGACTCGCCTTTTTCGATGCTGGAGCTGAGGTTGGACACCAGCGTGGTGTCGGCGCCCAAGGCCTTTGCGGCCAGCTCGAAGCTGGTGCGCGTCCGCGTCGAGGATTCGTAGAAGAGCAGAGCCATGCGCCGCTTCAACAGGATGCGGTCGCGGACCAGCGGGTCCATGCGCTCGAGTTTGGTGGCGCGGGCGAGCAAGCGGCTGACGCCTTCGACAGAAAGGTCGAGCACGGAGAGCAACGATCCGGGATTGAAAGGAAATGGGGTTTCCGGTGCGGGCGGCGTATTTAACGTGCGGCGTGCGGCGGTTGCGGTCGGAGTCATGCTTAAGACAGCTTACAGCGGTCAGTGGTCAGAGATCAGTGATTGGAAACCGACGCTCAGCTCGGATTTCTCAGCGTATTAAAGGAAATACGTGAAGCCGCCGGGCGACGAGCGCTCCCAGAATAAATGCGATTACCCAAAAGAAGAAGTAGAGGAGGAGCCAGCCAAACCGCCCCCTGACGAAAGTTCCGAAGCCTCCTGTTGAGGAAGCCAGCAGCAACATCGTGGCATCGGCGCAAACAGCAAGGAGAATCGCAACCCCGCAGAAAATCGAGATCGGTTTGAGGAAGAACATCGCTTACTCCAGGCTCACGCCGTGTTGACACCTGACACCTGTCAGCTCGTCCTCTCCACGAGCAGCACCTGCTCGTCCGCGTCCACCTCATGGAATTTGACTTCGATAATTTCGCGGCTGCTGGTGGGCACGTGCTTGCCGACGTAGGTGGCTTCGATGGGCAGCTCGCGATGGCCGCGGTCGATCAGCACCGCCAACTGCACGCGGCGCGGGCGGCCGTGGTCGAAGAGCGCATCGAGCGCGGCGCGCACGGTGCGGCCGGTGTAAAGCACATCGTCGCAGAGGACCACGTCGCGACCCTCGACATCGAACCCGATTGAACCAGGCGTGACGACGGGACGGATGCCCGCGGTGGACAAATCGTCGCGGTAAAACTGAATGTCGAGCATCCCGGTATCGATGGGGTGCTTCTCGATGCTGGAGATGAGCTTGCCCAGCCGCTCGGCCAGCGGAATGCCGCGGCGCTTGATGCCGATGAGAGCCAAATCCTCGCTGCCATTGCTCTTTTCCACGATTTCATGCGCCAGCCTCACCAGGGTGCGTTCGATCTCGGAGGCGGACATGAGGCGGCCCTTCACGCGCAAGCTGGGCTTCAATTCGGGTTCGCTCATTGCATTGGCTCTTGCCGGATGATACGAGGCGCGGCCACCTCGGGGCAAGCTGTGAACAAGTCAAAATTCCAGCTCCCCGCTTCGAGCGTTCAGGCGCCGGCATCGGTGTTGCAAATGCTGCGAAGGAAAGATTCTTCGCAGCCAATTCGAATTCCGAGGGCGCAGGTTGGCTCGGGAGGAATCAGAAGCTTGCAGCTTAGGCTTCGGGGCGTCGTTTTTTGACCTGCATGCGCGCGCCCAACGCGCCGCCGGCGATAGAGAACAGCAGCAGCGCCGCGGTGAGCAGCGCCATGCCGCAGAGGAACGAGCCGGCGCGACCCTCGGGCGAGAGCAGCATGGTCTTGAGGAGATTAATGGACTGGGTGTCTGCGCCCATGGCTGTCCATTCGCTCACCTGATGGCCGACGCTGGTTTTCCAAAGATCGTCGAAGACCTTACCTTCATGGAACCAGAAGCGCATCACGTAGAGGGTTACGGCGGTGGTGGCTGCGGCGATCCATCCGCCCACAATCCCGGTGACTAGGCCGATGCGCGCACCCGCGCCGGTGGTGATCCACGGCGGCCTCTGGCTACGCGAATAGAGGCTGACCACCCATGCACTGGCCAGGGGCATGAGTAAAAAGCCCAGGAAGCTCAACGGAGAAAAGAAAGAGCACAAAACACCAGCCGGCACGGCGAGCGCCAGCGCCGAGCGCAAGGCCGGCTTCCAGGCAATGCTGCCGGCGTCGCGCACCGCCTCGTTCCAACGCGCGGGCTGGTCCGTCTCTGCAACCGCATCCGCGACGTAAACAAGCTGGGGCAGGCCGCAGACGGGACAGAAACACGCCCCTGGCTGCACAGCCTGGTGGCAGCGGTTGCAGGTCAACTCCATACATAAAAGCCTATAGCATTCCCGCTCGCGCAGCGCGAAAATCGGCGCGGTTGAGCGCGCCGGAGACGCGCTTCGCCGAAGATGGCGGAAAATCAGAGGGGATGATGGCTCGGGAATGTCAAGCGAGTCAGTTCTTGTGGGTCACGATCTTCCGGCGCAGCCTCGCGTTACGCCAGATTCTGGGAAGCTGAAGCAGAGGGGCATGATCTCGCCGCAGGCAATCGCGGCATCGCACTGGATACGCAAACGCAAGCAGACGCGTAAAATCGCCGCCCCGAAAGCGCGAAGTACGGAAATCGTCACCCCCGCACAAACTACAGGAGAAGCGCATACTTCGAGCCGATGCCCGGAGAATGGGGAAGGTTGCACACCTCCGTGGAGACCGGGAACGGAGCCCTCCCCAAGTTGCATCGGGGACGGCGCTTGTGATCAAAGTCACGTCTGGACAATGAACCGAAGTCATGTGACAGCGGCCTTCGCACCTGATATTCGGCTCAATCTTTCCGGTGCGGGATGTGAACCCCAAGGGCGCGATGCGACCGACGCCTCAGACCGGTTCGCCCAGCTTCGCGGCTACGATGGCCTCGGCAGCGCGGACGGCCTGATCAAGGGTCATATGGGTCGAGTCGAGCAGAACCGCATCAGGAGCGGCTTTGAGAGGAGAATCGGGGCGATTGCGATCGCGTTCGTCGCGCGCGCGCAAGGCGCGAATCACTTCTTCCGAGGGCACGGCGGCTTGGGGACCAAGCTGGTCGAAGCGGCGCATTCCCCGCACTTCGGGCGCCGCATCGAGGAAAATTTTGACCGCGGCGCCGGGAAAGACGACGGTGCCGATATCGCGGCCCTCCATCACTACTCCACCCGCGGAGCCGAGTTGCTGCTGGAGGCGCACCATCCAGGCGCGAATGGCCGGGAAGACGCTGACGCGCGAAGCGGCGTCGGTAACGATCTGGTTGCGGATCAGTCCGGTCACGTCCTCGCCGTCGAGCAGGACACGGTTTTCTTCTTCGCCGGGTTCGAGGCGGATGGAAGTCTCTGCGGCCAGAGCTTCGAGGGCGCGGCTTTCATCCAACGGCAGGCCCGCGCGGAGAGCCTTCAGAGCAAAAGCGCGATACATGGCTCCGGTTTCGAGATTGAGCAAGCCAAAGTGGTGGGCCAAGTGGCGAGCAATGGTGCTTTTGCCCGCGCCGGCAGGCCCATCAATCGCCACAATGGCTTTACTCGCCAGTGGAGATGGGCTCATCCGCGCTTTTTGGTGGGCCGCCGCGGAGGAGCAGTAAAGCCATAGCGCTTGCTATTGCCCGCTTTGGCTCCGGCGGCCAGGGCCGGTTTGCGGCTTGCGTGCGCGGCCGCCCCCGGTTTGCCGGCTGCCTTTATCACGGTGCGGCTGCTCCTAGAGACCGCGGAGGCCTTGAGGGTGCGCGCAGTTCCGGATTGCGTGGGACGCGCGCTGTTCCCAAGCGGGCGAGCGCCGTAGGTTCCGCCGCGCCGGCCATTGGCGTGGTTGCCACCGTTCCCACTCCAGCGCGTTCCCATCCCCGGGCGCGACATGGAGCTACGGCCCTCCGACCCGGTGCGCCGGATGACGCGTCCGTTGGAAGCGCCTTGCGCCGGTTTGCGGTCACGGGTTGGCGCTGCAGTGCGGCTGAAATGCGGCCGTGCGCCTGCCGGCTTCATTCCGGCAGCCGGTTTACGGGGGGCCGGCATCCTGGGCGTATGCGGCTCGGCCGATGGGGCTGACGAGGCAAAAGCGCCAGGCGCTTTTGCCTCGTGCGCCTCTTCCTCCGGCTCGTACGGGTGCAGGAAGTAGTTCGAGGCCGGCATGGCCGCGCTGGCGTACGCGGTGGGCGCCTGGGCAAACTCCGGCAGGGTTCCGGCTACATAGAAATGCTGCGCATGCCCCATGGGAAGGGTGTGGACCTGGCGCGTGGCCACCAGCCCGCGCAAGACTTCGCGAATCTTGCTGCGCGCGGTCAGGGGCGCCAGGAACAGCTCGACATCTTCCATGCTGGCGGCGATCACGGCCTGCAGGTAAATGGATGCAAGCACCGAAATTGCCGTCACTTGCGAAGTCGAGGCTCCTTCGGCAATGGCCTTCTGGAAGCGGAGGCGCAACAGTTGCCACTTGGCGGTCTCGCCGGGCGCGGAGACCACGGGAATGATGCGAAGCTGCTGCCAGAGTTCGGTAATAGCGCGAAGAACAGCGGTTTCAGTGACTTCCCTGCCCAGGGCGTGCTTGAGTTGGGGAATGGTGGCGTCGCCGGCCTCAAGCAGCTTGTAGGTCTGAATGGCGAGGGGTGAAACCTGGCGCGATCCGGTCAACTGGGGGGTTCTGCGCCAGTCGCGATCGCCACGCAGGGCGTAAACATAGGGCAAGACCCAGGCCGCCACGACAAAATCGGGCTGCTCGCCGGGCTGGCCTAAGAGGTTCAGACGAACGGCGATATCGTTTTTTTCGAGACGGACCAACAGGTCCTCGGCGGCCGCGATCTGGTGGGGATCGGGAGCCGGGTTCCGCTGACCCACTACGGCCTCAACAAACGAGGGCGCCACCGACGAAGTGTATTGCCGCCGGGGCAAAAACAGGCACAAGCCTGTCTCTTCCATCCAAGTTTTGGCATCCTCGAAGCTGAGGGCCCCCAGTCCATTCAGGCGCATCCTCTCGGCGCGCGATGCTTCCAATTGTTCAGCTGTCAAAGAAAAAACCTCGCTTCCGGGCAAGCTCTACCGCAAAACAGGATCACTGTATCCAGTTTAATCTCCGATTTACGTTGCCGCCACCCCGAGACCGTTCCACACAGGCAAAAGGGGCGGACAGACGGCGCCTCCAAAGCGTAACTATTTCCAATATCTAGAGTTGAGTGTCCCTCGCTGTGGGCCCTCTCTTCTCAACTTCCAAGGGTTTAACCCGCCTTTCCATTATGCCCTAAATACGGTGAAAGGCGCGTTGGATCTCTTTCCAAGAATACAACAAAGCGATCGGACGTCCGTGGGGGCAAGTTGTGGGATGACTTGTCTTCGCAAGTTCCAACAATAGCCATTCCATACGCGCGGGGTCAAGAGGCATGTTGACCTTGATTGCGGAATGGCAGGCGATGGAGGCGGCGATGCGTGAACGCAACGTGGTAAGGTCTTCATTTCGGAGGGGTTCCTGCTGGACGGCCGCGGATTGGTCGATGACTTCGCCAAGCATGCGTTCGAGAGCTGCGCCCTCCAGGCCCACCGGAGCCGCTTTGACGGCGAGGGTCCGGGGCCCGAAAGGCTCGACCTCGAAGCCATTGCGCTGCAATTCCTCGGCGATGCGAGCAAAAACCACCATCTGCTCCGGCTTGAGCTCGACCAACAGAGGCATGAGCAGGCGTTGACGCTGCGCCTCTTCCACCTGGCGGTCGCGAAGAATTTTTTCAAAAAGCACCCTTTCGTGCGCCACATGCTGATCGATGATCCAAAGACCCTGCTCGCTGGTGGCGAGGATAAACGACTCCCGGAGCTGGCCGAGAGGCTTGAGCGAGCCCAGATGATGCAAAGTGACTGCAGACTGCTCAGCTTCAATGACCGCGGTTGCGGCAGCCGCACCCAACGCGCCGGGTTCTAGAGCGCCTGTGTTTGCTTGGTTTGACAAGCTGCCGGTGTGGGGGCTGCAGCCCTGGGAATCGGTGGCGGCGGTAGGCTGGAACAGCGCAGCGGCCGCCTCGCCCCAAGCCTGGTGATCGAAGTTTCGGAGATCGACAGCGCTCCAGGCCGAGCGGCTCTCAGTCGAATCGCGGTTGTCAAACGGCAGCCTGCCGGGAACCGGCGAGGCCATGCGGGGAACCAGTCGGAAAGGGTCGGCATCCGCCCTCCTGGTTTCGAGAGCCGATGGGTCAGAGTCCGGCAGTTCGAGCGGCGGTGCCAGCGGCAAGCTGTCTGAAGCGCCCGGGAGCGGAGATGCAGCCGGGGGCATGAGCGAGGGGCTGGCCGATGGTTGCGAATCGAGCGCGGCCAGAAAACCGGCGGCGGGCCGGGCATTGATCAGCGCGGTGCGCAAGCTGTCGCGGACGAAGTCGTGAACGAGGGCCTGCTGGCGGAAGCGCACCTCGGTCTTGGCGGGGTGCACGTTCACGTCCACCTCTTCCGGCGGCAATTCCAGGAAGAGAAGCACAACGGGGTAACTTGTGGGCGGGATCACATTGCGATAGGCCTCGGTAATGGCGTGCAGGAGAAGCCGGTCGCGAATGAGTCGCTTGTTGACAAAGATGTAGATAGAATTGCGGTTGAGTTTCTGCAACTCGGGCTTGGAATAAAAGCCGGTCAGGCGCAGCGCGCCTGGCCGGCGGGTGGACTCGGCTTCGCGCCTCCAGGGCGGCGGCTCGGGCAGGCCAGCGCGCTCAAGGGGAGTCTCGGCGGCCATGGGCAGCAGTTGCGCGAGCGTGTCTTTGCCGAAGATCTGGTAAATCCGTTCCGCGGTGCGGGCGACGGGGGGCGCCGAGACAATGAGATGCGTGGCCGAAAGCAGCTCAAAGTGCTTCTCCGGGTGAGCCAGCGCGTAGTGCGTAACCAGCGCCGTCACATGGGCGAGTTCCGTGGATTCGGCGCGGAGAAATTTCCGCCGCGCAGGAGTGTTGAAGAAGAGATCGGCAACGGCGATGGTGGCGCCGCGGGGCAGGGCGGCGTCTTGGACGTTCAGGATCTTCCCGCCGGCGATCTCCAAGCGCGTGCCGGCTTCGGCGGGTCTTCCGGCCACCGAACGCCCGGTCGACGTTTCGAGGGTCACGCGCGCGACGGAAGCGATGGACGGCAGCGCTTCACCGCGAAAGCCTAGAGTGACGATGGCGAGCAGGTCGTCGGCGGTGCGCAGCTTGGAGGTGGCGTGGCGCTCGAAGGCCAGGAGGGCGTCGTCGCGGTTCATGCCGTGGCCGTCGTCGCTGATGCGGATGAGGTGCCGGCCGCCGGCTTCCACCTCGATGCGTATCCGCGTAGCGCCGGCATCGAGCGCGTTTTCGAGCAACTCCTTCACCACCGACGCCGGACGGTCAACCACCTCGCCCGCGGCGATCTGGTTGGCGACCTGATCGGGAAGGATGCGGATGCGCCCCATAACGCATTAGGGTAACGCAGAACAGGGGACAGGAATCGAGGTTCAGAAGCCTGTGCAGAGGTGGAAATCCAGGGTCGATGGTGGCGCAATCGGCCACTGGACGACCTCCATTAAAAGCGCGCCTGGAATCGTTTCAAGAAAATCTTCGATGAGGTGGGGCGCCGCGCCAAAGCCGAGAGTTAGTCAGAGCATTCTCTCCTTCCCTTGCAGGCCTTGCGATGTCAATCGAAGGTGGCGATTGATTGAGGGAATCGAACCTTGAGCCTTCCGGCGTCCCCTTTTCCCGCGATGTGCGCCGCGCTCACCGCCCCGTCATCTGCGCCAGCCTTTCGGGATACCGCTCGCCCTGCACGGTAATCTTCGCCGCCGCGGAGTCGATTTCTTCCAAATCGGCGGGTGTCAGCTCCACCGCTGCCGCTCCCAGATTTTCTTCAAGGCGCGCCATCTTGGTCGTACCCGGAATGGGAACGATCCAGGGCTTTTGCGCCAACAGCCAAGCCAGCGCGATCTGCGCGCGCGTGACATTTTTCTTTTCTGCGATCTCGCCGAGTACATTCACTACGGCCCGGTTTGCCTTGCGATTTTCCGGCGTAAATCGCGGCACGATATTGCGGAAATCATTGCCATCGAAGGTGGTGTTCTCGTCGATGGCGCCGGTGAGGAAACCTTTGCCCAGAGGACTGAAGGGCACAAACCCGATACCGAGTTCCTCCACGGTGGACAGGATCTCCCGTTCCGGCTCTCGCCACCAGAGCGAATATTCGCTCTGGAGCGCAGTGACCGGCTGGACCGCGTGAGCGCGACGGATCGACCGCACCCCTGCCTCGGACATTCCGAAATGCTTGACCTTGCCTGCCGCAATCAGGTCCTTAACGGCGCCGGCGACGTCCTCGATGGCGACGTCGGGATCCACGCGATGCTGATAGAACAGATCGATGACGTCGGTCCGCAGCCGTTTTAAAGACGCTTCGGCTACCTGGCGGATTCGCTCCGGGCGGCTGTCCAGCCCGTTTTGCGGGACGCCATCCTTGAATCCGAATTTGGTCGCAATGATGGCCTCCTTGCGGAAGGGCTGGAGGGCCTCGCCAACCACCTCCTCATTGAGAAACGGACCATAGGCTTCAGCCGTGTCGAAGAAGGTTACGCCACGCTCGAATGCGGTGCGGATGAGGGTGATTGCCTGCTGCTTCTCCGTCGCAGCGCCGTAACCAAAACTCAGTCCCATACAGCCGAATCCAAGCGCTGAGACTTCCAGACCGCTCTTTCCTAATTTGCGCTTCTGCATTGTTTCTCCTCCTCAATTCCAATATCGAAACTGCTTCGCCCCAACAACCCATAGAGCCGGAGCGCACGCCCTACTCCGATTTCAGCGAGGCCATATCAATCGAAAACCGGTACTTCACATCCGACTTCACCAGCCGCTCGTAGGCTTCGTTCACTTTCTGGATGGGAATCACCTCCACGTCGGCGGCGATGTTGTGCCGAGCGCAGAAATCGAGCATCTCCTGCGTCTCGGCGATGCCCCCGATCGCTGAGCCGGAAAAACTGCGCCGTCTCATGATCAAGCCGAACACCGCAACCGGCAGCGGGGTTGCGGGCGCGCCCACCATGGTGAGGTTACCATCGCGGGCAAGCAAGTTGATGTAGGCGTTGATGTCGTGTTCGGCGGCGACGGCATCAAGAATGAAATCGAAGCTACCGGCATGCTTATTCATTTCATCCGCGTTGCGGGAAATCGCCACTTCGTCCGCACCCAACCGCAGCGCGTCCTCTTTCTTGCCCGGCGATGTAGTAAACACCACCGTGTGCGCGCCGAAGGCGTGCGCGAATTTGACCGCCATGTGACCTAATCCGCCCAAGCCTACCACCCCTACCTTTTTGCCTTTGGTCACGCCCCAGTGGCGCATCGGCGAATAGGTCGTAATGCCCGCGCACAGCAGCGGCGCCACGCCGGCGAGGTTCAGGTTCGATGGCGCGCGCATCACGAACCGCTCATCTACCACAATGCTTTCGGAGTAACCGCCGTAGGTCACGCCGCCCAGATGCTTGTCAGGGAAGTTATAGGTGAGGGTGAAGTTCGGACAGAACTGCTCAAGATCCGCCTTGCACTCCGGGCAGGTCCTGTCGGAGTCGACCATGCAGCCCACCGCCGCCAGGTCGCCCGGCTTGAACTTCGTCACCGCCGATCCCACCTTCCTCACCCGGCCCACGATTTCATGTCCGGGAACACAGGGATAGACGGTGGGCATCATGCCGCTCCACTCGTTGCGGGCCTGGTGAAGGTCGGAGTGGCAAATGCCGCAAAAAAGAATCTCGATTTGCACATCGTGTTCGGTGGGGTCGCGCCGCGCGATGCTTGCGGAAACGAACGGCGAAGCTGGACTGGAAACGGAATAGGCCTTTGCGTTGTACATGAAGCCACCTTTCCTTTTTAGTTTTCTGAAGGGGCGATTCGGCGTTGAGGCTCGCGCTGAACTCCCCCGTAGCAGCGCCAGGTTCCTGCGGTTCCGGTGGTTGCTTTTGCCGCACAAAAATTGTGCAAATATTGATGATTGCCTTATGGCGATCATCGGAACGCGAGCAAAGGCCGGATTTACTTACCTGGAAAAGAGATGCAGAAGACAACCGACGGTCGCAAGCAATCAAGAGGCGTCCCGATCTCCTCCGCGCCACGCGCTCAAAACCGCATCCGCAGTCCAAACTGAATTTGCCGCTCGCGATAAAAATTCGTCCCGTTGATATTCAATGGCTGCCCGAATGCGGGGTTGGCAATGCCCGTTTTCGGGTTCACGTAGAGACCGGTCAGGAAATTGAGCGATGGCGGTGTGCTCGATCCGCCGGAAGTACTTGGTGGACTGCCGTTTTCGATGAAATAGCCGGTGGTTTCAATCTCGGTCACGTTCTCGTGGTTGAAGAGATTGAAACTTTCGGCCAGCACTTCGAGTTGGCGCATCTCGCCCAGGTTGAAGCGCTTGGCGAGGCGCAGGTCGGCCTTCCACGTGTCGGGATAACGGAAGGTGTTGCGCGGTAGGCCAGGGAAACGGTCGTCGCCGCCGTAGCCGTTCATACTCGAGCCGAGGCCGGTGATCGTCTCATTGCTTGCGCCGTACTCTGTGG
>JASHUH010000609.1 GCA_030040115.1 Acidobacteriaceae bacterium
CACTTTAATATCCATTGACCGCGAACGGCGAAAATCCCGAGGTTCTCAAATACAAACCGGACCAAGCGCCTGGTGATGAATTGCGGGCGCACTGATTTTCCACAAGCAGGAAATTTGGCCGTTGGCCGCACCTGATGAACGCACTATGGATTGTCAGGCGTAGATGCGATGCATTACATTGGCTGCGTTGCAATTCAGCTCGATTCGTCTCAGTCTAAAGCGACTTCTAAGTTCAAGCCCGCCAGGGGAGACCTCATCATGCGTCCCATCACCGCCGTTGTATTGCTCGGCTCGTTCGTCAGCGCTGCCATCGCCCAGCAGCCCAACCCCGCGCCTAGGCCCCGTCCCATGTCCGCTCCTTTGCAGGTCCCCAATCCCCACTACGTCACCTTCGCACTGACCCAGGAAGTCAATGCACCCGCTGACGTCACCTGGGCGCGTGTCGGCAAATTCTGTGACATCGGTGAATGGGCATTCCCCGATTGCAAGCTCATCCAAGGCGACGGCGGCGTTGCTTCCGAGCGCAGCATCGTCGATGAGGTTCTCGTCGGCAAAACCGCCCACAGCTACACCTACGCTCAGCCTGTCCGCACGGATGTGAAATACAACCTCTACCATGGCACACTTGAAGTACAGCCCGTCACCAGCAGGACCTCGCGTCTCGTCTACACCTTCCTTTACGACAACAGCATGCTGGCTGACGATGCCGCCCGCGCCGCCGAGATCGCCACGCGCAAAAAGCGTTTCAGCGCGTTTCTCCTCAACATGAAGACGCTTGCCGAAGGCGGCAAAGTTCCAGCCTCCGCCAAAGAGGCCGCGCCGCCCACACCGGAAGACCTGCAGACGCCCGATCCCCACTACGTGGCCATTCCCATGACCATCGTGGTCAACGCACCGGTCGACACCGTCTGGGCCCGCATCGGTAAATACTGCGATATCGGCGAGTGGGGAATCCCCAACTGCAAAATCATCTCCGGCGATGGCAGCAGCCTGGGCACGGTCCGCAGCATCGGAAACGAAGTGCTCGTAGCCAAGACCAGGTACAGCTACACCTACACTCAGCCAGTCCGCGAAGGCGTCCCGTACATTATGTATCACGGCACCCTCGAAGCGGCGCCCCTCACCCGCAAGACTACCCGCCTCAACTACACCCTCGTCTATGACAACAGCAACCTCGCCGACGACGCCGCCCGCCAGAAGGACATGGACAACCGCCGCACCCGTTTCACCAAGATGCTGGAGAACATGAAGGTCCTGTCGGAAGGAGGAACCCTTCCGGCCGGCGCTCTCGGCGGTAGCGGCGCACCCCGCCCCGCCGCTCCGTCACAATAGCAGCCAGTGCCCCGAGACCACATTTGCCGCTGAGTTCGCGACGGGTGGAGCGACCTTATTTGCCCACGTATTCGTACCATTTGAGGGCAAATGGCGCCCGTGCTTCCATGCAGACGACATCTGTCTTGCGGCCGATGCCTTTGATATCGGCATCGACGCAATTGCTGGCCGCCATATCGTTATCCATGAGCATTTTGGTCCAGCTTTGTCCGCTCTTGTCCGTGGCGCGATAGAAAAAGAGATTGGCCTTGGTGCGGTTGCCGCCGGCCACAATCTCCGGGACACCGTCGCCGTCCACATCCACAAGAGTCAACGCGTGTCCGGTGGTCAGCGCGTCGTCGATCACGTGGCGCCGATACAATCCAAGCGCATCTTGCGTGTAGACCACAACCATGTTGCCGTGGAAGGGCTCAATCGAGGCGAAGAATTGCTTTCCGGCTAGTCTGCCGACAACAACCGCACCGGCGCCGCCATTCGGCCACGGGGCCGGGCTGCCCGCGGAAATGATGGTGCGCGTCCAGCGCCCCTTTTTCTTCGGATGATGGACGGCTATTCCGCTGTAGCCCGCGGTCAGGATGTCCTGGTGGCCGCTGCCGAACCAGTCGTACGGCAGCAGACCATGCACCACGCCTTTGTTCTCGTCGGTGATCAGTTCGCGCTTCCACCCATTCTCTTCACGGTAAGCGTAAAGCGGCGTAGAAAGGTGCTCCGGATCGGCAAAGCCGGGCGACTTTTCGTTCAGAATCGGGGCCGCCACCACTGTCCCGCGTCCCCTCCCGTTTACATTCGCAAAATTTACTCGATGTGTGGAAGGCACCCTATCAATGTCCCGCATCAAGACCCACGGCTGCCTGGGATCGCCGTTATGCCGAAAGATGGAGATTTTTCCAACACTCTTGGCCGGCGCCGCGTTGAAACCGTAAGCCACCACGATTTCGGGAATGCCGTCTCCGTCGAGATCGGCAGCATCCATGCTCACCATCTTCGGCGCCGCAGTCGTAATTACATGTGGAGTCCAAGATGGATTTTCGTACCATACGAGGGAGTCGGCGCTGAGACCGAGAGCAACGAGGTCGGTCTTGCCATCGTTGTTGAGGTCGACCGCAAGGACCTGGTAACCGCCGCTGATGTGCTGCGCAATCAGGTGAACGCGAAACGGGGCGGTGATGGGCGGCGGAGCCGGTTGATTCTCGTGCAAACTCCCGCTAGCTTGATCGCTCCCACTACTGCCGTTCGTGACGTTCGTTTCAGGGTGACTTTGCGCGCCACCCGGGACAGCTTGGGCGCCGGCAGCCGGCGCAGGCCGAATTTGCGCAAACGCTGCGTAGACATGCATCAGCATCAATCCGGCAACTAGAAGCCAAGCCGCCGCTTTATCTCTGTGCATTTCCGTCCTTTCCCTATGCAGCCCCGCGGCTCAGGGCCAATTCGAAACTCCTTTCGCGGAAACCCAAGAATGCCTCGCCCTCTTGGTTGGATCCAACATTTACGAATCGCGCCCCAGGAGCCCCTCGCCCTTGCCTAACTCAGTTAGGGCACCAGATTCTATATGCCTTTTCTATATGCCTTCCGTCTACAACAGCAGGAAATCTCGGAAGGAACTGCAACAGTACAATTATCAGCGGCGCCCCAAGCAGCCGCCGGGAAGCGATGCAGAACAAAAGAGGCTCGTCCTCAGACTGCCATCCACAACCTCAACCGGGCTGTAGCGCAGTTGTCGATGAAGGTTCTATCGCTCGTTAGGAAATGGCCTCGGCATACCAGGCTTCCAATTGGGAATCGCATATCCATTCCGATTTGGCATTTTAATTTGCGGCAGGGTCTGTTGGTTGAGCACGTCGTCTTCTTTAATCACGCCGTTTTTGTACAGCAGAAATGCAGTGAGCGCATATACCTCGTCGGGCTTGAGCGTTCCTTCCTGACCGAAAGGCATGGCGCGATGGATATAATCCCAGATCGTCGTCGCGTACGGCGAGTGAAGCGCCATTACGTTTCCCGGACCGATACAGGGCGAAAGGCAAGGCAGCGGTTTTTTGGGAGCGATCGCGGGTTTGATGAGCATGGGAGCAGGACCTCCCGACCCCGTTGCTCCGTGGCATGCCGCGCATTTGTCTGCGAAAAGCTGCGCTCCCTCTTTGGCAGTTCCGCTGCCCGGTGGCAGTTCCTTTCCCTCAGGCCCGATGGAAATGTCCCAGGCGTGAATCTCCGCCGGCGTCGGAGTTTTTCCCAGACCATACGTGGGCGATTGCGCCCACGCAACCCCGAAAAGCCCAAAAGCAGTAACAGCCGCGAGGAGAATGCAAGGCAGGGGATTGCTAAACAATCGCATTGTGAACGCTCCCGTCGCTCGCCACGCGCCACGGTTGGATCGTATTGTCGGTTCCTTGCGTGCCGTGCGTCTTGTAATAGTCGACGGGCACCTTGAAGAACTTCGCGAGCTCGGCGCGCGACGGCTGAACCTGCCCCAATTCATCGGTGCAGCGCGATTGAAGGATGCATTCCTGTCCTTCCCACCGCCATGTCATGCCAAATCGCGTGTGCGCCTTGGGGTACACCGGTCCCCGAATTTCTGCGTCTTTCCAGGTCTGTCCGCCGTCTGTGGAGATTTCGACGCGCCGAACGGCGCCGCCGCCCGACCAGGCCAATCCAGTGATCTGGTACGTTCCGTGACCGGGTAGCTGTTGTCCTCCGGAAGGAAACGTGATGACCGATTTCGGTCCCCACTGCAAAGTCAGCGCTGCGATTTCCTCGTCTTTCGAGATGTGGCCGTAATCGTTGTAGGTCATGTAAAACCGGTCGACCACCTTGATTCGCCGCAGCCACTTGGTGTTGTAGATTCCCTCGAACCCGGGAACCAGCAGCCGCAGCGGAAAACCTTGCTGCGGGCGCACCGGCTCACCATTCTGCCCGTAAGCGACCAGACAATCGTCCATGGCCTTCGCGAGTCGAATGCTGCCCGCTCCTTTGACTTCCTCCGCTCCTTCGCAAACCACCCAAGCCGCGCCTTTTTGCACGCCCACCTCGTTCAGCAAAAGCGACAGCAGCACTCCCGTCCACTCACTGCAACTCGTCAGCCCATGCGTTTCCTGAACCGTCTTATCTTCAGCTTTGGAATGGTTCCCCTGGCACTCGATGAAATGAACGCGGGATACCGAAGGGAACCGCTTCAGCTCGTCCATCGTGAACTCGAGGGGCCGGTCCACCATGCCATGGATCAACAGGCGATGCTGCTTGGGATCGATGTTCGGAACAATGGAGCCGCGGTGCGTGCCGATGAAATGCAACGATGACGGGGTAATGATCCCGACCGAATCCTGCAGTGGAGATAATACATGGAAGGTGAGGCCGAACTGATCGGGCGAAGGCCTTGCGTCCACGGGTTCCCGAATCGAGTTCACGTAGTGGGACCGCTCGCCATACGCGATCAGTTCCTTGAGCGATTTGGTTTCCGCGACTGGTGTTTGACCGGTGGTGACTTTTACTGCGCCCGCTGCCGCCGCCGCGGCGCCGCTCTTTAGGAAATTTCTTCGATTAGGCTTCTTTGGTCCCACGGGGTCCCTCCTCTGCAACCCGCAATTACGCCCAGCGGACCCCGGCATCTTGCGAGTCGAAGTTTCTTCCCGATATGTACGCTTTTCTCTTAGCGGGGATTTCCGATTTGGAACTCTGACTCGCACATCATACGCTTGTCCTGCCCCTGGAAAGCAACAATAATCTTCTGGTTGCAGGTTTACGCCGCCGCCGCTCCGCCCGATTCAAAGCAATCCGGAAGCACAGCAGCTAACCGGAACCGTTGGAACTCGTTTCGGTTATCAAGTTCCCCTCCGCCTCGCTTCTTCGCCGCCTGGCCAGTGGGCTTCCTCTCGCGCTTTCCATAGAGGTGTAGCTGCAGGAATGGGACTGGCGTTCGTCTCTTCACGGTTAGTGCGCGGCTCTATCTTTGGCGTCAGTGTCTATGAAGCCTGGAGGTTCCGCTGGGGCGGCGGCGCTCCTCGTGGTGGGAGGAATGTTGGCGGCTAACGCGCCAGCACGGCGACCAATGCGAATAGCGTGATGGAATGGTCGCGAGCATGTTTGTTTTACAGCAGCGATGCCTTCTTGTATAGTCTGCTAGAGAACCGTCCAGAGCAAGGCTGATAGTCGCGTTGGCGCCGCTCGACAGGCAGAAGAGCGCCCGGGCGGGGAATGTTTGAATGGAGGG
>JASHUH010000049.1 GCA_030040115.1 Acidobacteriaceae bacterium
CGAAAGTACAAGACCCTATCGGGACGGCTGCGTGCTGGAGTGCAGTGGTTGCGCAAGATGAAGGATGCCGAACCGCAATTGTTTCACCACTGGCGGTTGCTAGGGAGCAAGGTTGGATGATGGGAGCCGTATGACGCGAGAGTGTCACGTACGGATCTGAGAGCGGCTGGAGGTGCAACTCCTCCGGCCGACTTGCCGCTTCGGCGCCAAGGCGCACATCGGGGTCGATTCCCGCGCAGGCGTGGCGCCTGCGGTGTGCACCTCGGCGGCCAGCGTTTCCGATGTGCACATGCGGCCCGATCTTTTGCATGGCGAGGAAAAGAAGGTGTGGGGCGACGCCGGTTATCAGGGACAGGCGGCGGCCATTCATCGAGCCGCGCCCGGAGCGCAGGATATGACCAGCCGCCGGGTGAAGACCAAGGCTGGAGCCGATGAAGAGCAGAAGCGTAAGAACCGCACCAAGGCGCGGGTGCGGGCCAAGGTGGAGTGGCCGTTCCGCGTTCTGAAGCGTGTGTTTGGCTTTACCCGGGTGCGCTACCGGGGGTTGAAGAAGAATCACGAATGGCTGTGCGCGGCCTTCGCCGCGGTCCACATTTATCAGCATCGCCGGAGGCTGGCGAAGGTCAATCTACAGATGGCCCCGCAAGGGGCGTAGTGTGCCCGCCGGAGGCCGCAAGTGCCTCCGGAGGGCAAAACGGCATGGCGGATCGCCGCAAAATCTGCTCATTTTGAATGCAAACGACGAGACGGCAGCCACGCGGCTTTATAACTCAGCGATTTTCAGAGGTTCCCTAAACGTCGGCGCGGGCGGGAAACCTGGCCGAAAAACTCCGAGAGGCAACCATGATCCATGGTTTTCTCCGTGAACAAAATAATCGAGTTCCTCTTCTATGCGCCGCGCCGTGTCAGGGGTGTTCTGCTCATTTTCTTGTTTCCTTTACCGTCTATGGCCGCCATTGATGGTTGTGTTCTGCTGTTGCGAACCTTATGCTCTCTCCGCGCAAGCGAGACCTATTCCTGCGCAGACGGCGCGCCTCTCAGCTTGCCACTGCGAACCCGCAAAACCAAGCTCTTTTCGTAGCTTTCCTACATAATTTGTTGAAATCCTTCTAGATTTGGCTTTGTTGAAAAAACTAGCATACCCCCTAATAAGTTCGGCAGGCTTCAGATAGACATTTATGCCGATGGATGCCGAAGATTATCTGTGGCTTAGACTTTGGCGGATGCTTCCCTGAAACGCGTTTTCCGTGTGGAAATCACACCTCGCGCTTGCTTCTCGCCTGAAGTTACTCCCTTGGGGGTGACAAGTGACGCAAACCGGCTCGCCACAAGTAATCGGCGCCACTGGACAGACCGCTATCGTGGTTCTTGCGTTTGTCTGCAGTTGCTTGCCTGCCCGAACCTGGGCGGATCCGCAAGGCGTCGAATTTTCTCAGCCGGCAGCCTCAGTCGAGGCCTACGACTTTGTAGAGATTGTTGCGACGGTGGACAGGCCGGATGCAGCGAATCCCTTCACCGAGGCGTCGCTTTCGGGATCATTTCAAACCCGGGACGGCAGCAAAACGTGGCATATTGATGGCTTCTGCGACAGCGCCGATGGAGGCATATTCCGAATTCGCTTCATGCCCACTCAGCCCGGCGATTACTCCTATGCGGTGACCTATAAGCAGGGTCAGTTCCAGAGAACGGCAAAAGGGGAGTTTCAAGCGACGGATGGGCATCGCCGCGGTCCGATCGCCATTGATCCGCAGTATCCCTGGCACTTTATCTGGTCCGGGACCGGCGAGCATTACTTTTTCAATGGAACCACGGCTTACTGGCTGGTGGGCTGGCGCGACGATCATGTAATTCAATTCAGTATCGACCGCCTTCACCGGCTCAAGATCAACCGACTGCGCGTGACGCTGGCAGGCAGGGAGGCGTCAACCTTTTTCGGCGAGCCGGTGATGATAGGGCCAAGTTGGACCCCGATGACCGCGGCGTGGCTAGCGCAGGATGCGGGTGATCCCCTGCATCCCGGCTTCGACTATACGCGCTTTAATGTGGCTTATTGGCAGAAATTCGACCGGATGCTCCGCTACGCCCGCGACCGCGACATGATTATCTCCGTGGTTCTTTACATGGGTGACAGCAAGATTCACCCTGCCGCCGGGAGCGAGGATGAGCGCCGCTACTTTAGCTATGCCGTCAACCGCTTCTCGGCCTTCTCGAACATCACCTGGGACCTGGGAGACGATCTCGATTTGTACCGGGATGAAAAGTGGACGCACGAAACGGGCATGTTCATTTGGGGCCTCGATCCCTATAAACATCTCGCCACCAGTCATCCCGCGAAAAGTAACGAACATCAGGATCGCGCGTCCCCCTGGTTCGGATTTACTTCCTATCAGGACTGGTCCCGCAAGCAACATGCGTTGATGCTTGAATCGCGAAAACTACAGGAGAAGACCGGACGCATTATCCCCCAGACCAATGAGGAGTACGGGTATGAAGATCATTACCCGCACTGGGCGGCGCCGGGATCGGACTCGAGTGACGTCTTGCGCCGCACTGCCTGGGACATCGTCATGGCGGGTGGATATCAGACCGCCGGAGAAACCGCGCGCCGCGGCACGAATATCTGGCCGGACATGGGCGGCGGCTGGATGAACGGCCGCGGCGATGACACCATGACCATGTTCCTCGGCTACGGGCACATGGTGGATTTCTTCACCAGCTTTCAGTGGTGGAAAACGAATCCTCACGACGAGCTGGTAAGTACGGGGGATTACTGTCTTGCCGACCCGGGAAAGACTTACGTCGTCTATCTGCCCCATCCGGGCCAGGTAACTGTTCAACTCCAAAAAGGAACTTACACGGCTTATTGGTTTAGCGCAGCGACCGGCGAAAGGATCGATCTCCCGGATGTTCAGGACACGCCATGGACCTCACCTACCACGCCGGACCTGAACGATTGGGCAATCCTTCTCCAGGCAAAATAGAAAGCCGGGAGACGAGACGGGCCTCGGAGCGAATGGCGCTCAGGAATTCGGAACAGGATGAGTTGAATCTTACCAGCGCGGAATTGGAACGACACGGAAGTGGCCCGCGGTCACGGATAAACCCAGCACAGGTAATGCATGGAGGCCAATCGAATGCGTCAACTGCATAGAAATCTCTCTCACGCAATCCCGGTCGCGGTGGCGGTGATATCTTTCGTGTTTGCCCTGTCGAGCTCTCTGCTCCAGGCGCAGGTTGAAAACGGTATCAGCGGGGTTGTGACGGACTCGACCGGGGCAGTCATCGTTGGAGCCAAGGTCACCGTCACAAATGTCTCGACAGGCGTCCTGTCGACCGCGACCAGCTCTTCGGCCGGAACGTTCACCGTCGTCGGGCTGAACCCGGGCACATATTCGGTCAAAGCCGAAGCGAAAGGATTCAAACTCGAGGAAGCCAAGGTGATCGTCGAGGTGGCCAGGATGTCCACGGTCAGCTTCGCCCTGCCCCCAGGCGCAGCCACACAAACTGTCCAAGTCACTGAAGACGCTATCTCGCTGGAGACCACTTCGCCGACAATTGGCACGACGCTCGAACCGGAGTTGGTCAAAGACGCCCCCATTGAGATCAACAGTCTGGCGCGTCAAATCGATTCGTTTATGTATCTGGCGCCTGGTGTATCCGGCAGCGCCGAGTCCCATAACATCAACGGCGGCGTCACCTTCGAAAACGAGACGCAGTTTAACGGCGTGCCGGTGGTATTTGTCCAATATGCGGGAAACCAGACCTATATTAACCCGCCCTACGAGGCGGTGGACGAGTTTCGCGTCAACAGCTCGACTTTTGACCCGCAATTCGGCATGGGGCAAGGCGCAGTGACGTTCAACATGGCGTCCGGCGCCAACACACTTCATGGAGACGCCTTCGAGATCGTCCGGAACCAGCTCTTCGATTCCGACGGCTTCTTTCCCACTCGCTTTTCGCCGAGCGGAGTGGCTGAGCCTCCGATAGACCAGCAAAACAATTACGGATTTACCCTGGGCGGCCCGGTCATTCTGCCCAAGCTCTATCACGGGCGTGATCGCACCTTCTTCCATTTCAGCGCCGACTGGTTCCGGCAAAACCTCGCGCAGACGGCGATCGGAACCGTACCCACTGCGGCGATGAAGACTGGCGATTTCTCGAACTTTGTGGACGCCTCCGGCAATGTTATCCCCATTTACGATCCGACGACCGGCCAGCAATTCCAGTGCAACGGCGTGCTGAATGTCATCTGCCCCAACCGCATCAGCGCTCTGGCCACCTCGATCCTGCCGCTGATTCCGAATCCCAACCGGTCGGGCATCGTATCCGGCCTCCAGGAGAACGAATCTCCGGCCATCCCGTCGGTCCCCATCCGCCAGACGTTATGGGCATATACCATCGATCACACCCTGACTAACTCCCAGAGCATTCACTTCAGCCAGTGGCGCGACACGGTGACGGAACCCATTCTGTACGAAGCTGCCATTGTGCCCGTTACCAATCCGCTGCAAAGTGTAATCAACACCACCAACTTGGGGACCGGAATGCTATTGAACTATGTCAAGACGTTCAACCCGAACCTGGTGTTAACGGCCGGCGCCGATTCCATCGGCTATATCGACGGTGAGCATAACGCATTCAACATGAGCAACTACACTTTTGCCGGCGTTGCCGATAGCACCGACTTTCCGTTGGTGAGCTTCGATGGTCAGAACGCGCCCACCGAATGGGGGGTGACGGAGTCGGGTGATTATCTCGATTGTTGCAGTGGCGGGATCACCGTCATCAATAACCGGACCCTGGGGATTGCGGCCGTGACGAACTTGATGTGGATCAAAGGACGCCATACCTTTAACTTCGGATTCCAGTTCCGGCGCCCCGAGCAGGATGAAGTCGACTGCGACCAGTGCGCCGGCACCTTCAACTTCAGCCAGCGCACCACGTCGACGCCCGATCCCAGCGATCCGAACTTTGGCGTCTACGGCAGTTCATTCGCGAGTTTTCTGCTGGGAGAAGTCGACGCCGCCCAGCGCATCTTTTCCGGAGAAAGCAGGCTGCGCAGCAAAGGATATGCACTTTACGCCCAGGATGGCTTCAAGCTTTCGACCAAGCTAACCGTCAACTACGGCCTCCGCTGGGACATCCTGGTTCCGTTTACGGCAATTGGAAACAACATTATCTTCGTCGACCGCACCGCCCCCGATCCTGGCGCCGGAAACATACCGGGAGCGGCGACGAAATTCGGCACTTGCACGGGATGCTCGGGAATTGCGCGCGCAGCCATTCACTGGAAGGACTTTCAGCCGCGGCTCGGCTTCTCCTATCAAATCAATCCGAAGACCGTCATCCAGGCCGGATTCTTCATGACCTACCTCGACGGCGGCGCTTACGAATTCGGCACGTCCGAGAGCGCATCGTTTATGACCGATCTGTTGGACGGTTCGTTCCTGCGCGCATCCTCCGGCACCGATGTTCCCGGCTACGGAAGCTGGGATACACAACAAATGCCCGAACCGCAGCCGACTCCCTTTAGCCCGTCGATCGGAAACGACGGCGAGATCTTTGATTTTCCCGCCAACAAGAGAAATAATCCTCCCGAGTTGCCCAACGCGCCATCCGTGGGCACGGCGCCTTACCTGTCCGCGTGGAATTTGAGAGTGCAGCGCGAGCTTCCATACGGCCAGTTCCTGACGGTCGCCTATGTGGGCAATCGCGCCATCCATCTGCCCACGACGCTCGAACTGTCGAACCAGCCGAACCCTTCCGTGCTCCAGTACGGAGACCTGCTGGGCGACAACATCCTCTCTCCCGCCGTGGTCGCCGCCGGATTTCAACAGCCTTATCCGGAGTATGCCAGCCAGTTTGGAGGCGCAGCGACACTCGAGCAGGCGCTGGCCCCTTTCCCGCAATTCGGCGGATTCTTTCCGACATACGAAATGGATGGGACGGGATTCTACAACGCCATGCAGGCGCAGGTGGAGAAGCGCTTTGCCGGAGGCGTGAGTTATCTCGCCAATCTCACCCTGTCGCGGCTGCTGGCAAATACTGCGATCGGCTCAAGTCCGGAATCTCCCAACGGGCTCAATGCGTATAACCCGGGTCCAGAGTACGTGCCGTCGTACCTTGACCAGCTTTATGTCGTCAAACTGGTGGGGACTTACGAGCTGCCGTTCGGTCCGGGAAAGAGATTTCTCACCTCCCACGGTCCCATTTCGGAGCTGACGGGCGGCTGGCAGATCAGCGCCATTTTGAATTACGGGGGCGGCAACCCCATGGGAGCGACGAATGATTTCAATCCGCTGCTGGTGAACAGCTTCGATCGGCCGAATATCGTTCCCAACGTCGCGCTTAATACCTACAGCTATTCGCTTTCGAAGAAATACTTTACCGGGAAACTGGCGCAAGCGCCGGTTCAATTCACCACTAACGCGTTTTCGAACACCGGCCCCTATGGCGTTGGCGACTCGTTGCGCGCTTACGCGGCCCTGCGCACGCCGCCGCTGCGCATCGAAAACTTCGACGCCATCAAAACCTTCCCGATCGGGGAACACGTGAAGGCCAGCCTCCGCGTCGACTACTTCAACGCGTTTAACCGGACGCAGCTCCAGGCGCCGGATACCAATTCTCTCGACACGACTTTTGGCCAGATCATCAATCTCAGTTCGCAAATCAGCAACCGGCAGGGGCAGGCTACTTTCCGAGTTGAATTCTAGCCAGACATATTTGAAATTTCCCGGGTGATCGCTTGGATGGGATAGCCGAAGGTTGAGATTACGCGGCCGGACTCGCGATCCGTGTAGACAAAAGCAGACCCGTCGATGCGGTAACTGCCCTTCCACCCGATAGCGAAGCTGGCATGGGTCTCCCCCAGGGGGTTGATTCCGGATCGCGGTCGCGGGCTAGGCGCGCCGCCAACTGGTCGCCACCGTCGAGCAGCCAGGCATCGCCGGCGTTGCTGGAAAACAGCAGTAGCCGACCGAAGCTGACCACCCGGCTGTCGTGATCAAAAGCCTTGTCCTGGAGGGAGCGCACTTGGTCGGCCAGGCGGAGGCTTTTGCCCTCCACCCATCGCCGCCCCGCTCCACGCTTGATGGTTCTGCGGCTCATGTGGCTCTCCCTGGCGAGTAGAGTGCAGGGACATGGAAGAGTTCACTCGCTTGTTTGGCAACCTGCTGGACTTTGTGTATGACGGCTTCCACTTCTACGCCGTCGCCCAGATCGAATACTGCTGCAATTTCCTCTTCCGGCGCCACTTTCCCATCCCCCAGATCTTCGCGCGCAACTGTGCGATCGGCCTGTGGCGGCTGACGGCCAACCGCATCCGTGAAATATTCGGCGTGCGGCTCAACCGACGGCTGCACGGCAAACTGGCTTTTTGGGGGAAGACCGCCGGATGGTGGCGGGTATCGGAATCGAACCGATATGAGATTGCTCTCGGGGGTTTTTGAGTCCGCTGCGCATGCCAGTAACTATATATATTTCAGTCACATAACCATGAGGCGCTTGGAGCTGTGGAAGAAAATGTGTAAATTTCGACTTTTTTTTAGAAGAATCAGCCTCGGCCTCGATTGGCCGTCCTGGGAATCTTTTGCATTGGTTTTTGGGGGAAGGCAGAGGGCTGGATCGATCTGGTGGCTTGAGTGGGACTTGAACCCACACGGGATTGCTCCCAATGGTTTTTGAGACCACCGCGTATGCCGATTCCGCCATCAAGCCAACATCTCTATTAGACCATATGAAAGGCTGACCCAAAGTCCGCTGTGGCCAATTTCACCATTCGGCCATGATGAGGGTTGTACCCCTGCGGGTCATAGAACTCCACGGCAGCGTAATGGTGAAGTTTCCCGATAGCCTTACACTCACCCGAATCGCTGCCCGCCCAAGACTCGGCACGAATGACACCGCAGAAATAACAGAAGCGCAGAGCGAAGGCTGGCAAACGTCTAAACCAGTTCCTTCTTGCCCTTGAGTTGGAAGCGAATCGTGAAGTAGGCGATGACCATGACGAAAGGCGCAGCGACGGCAATGGTCACCACGTATCCATGAAATGTCTCCGCTCCTATAAGCCCCAAGCGCAGGGCCGAATAGAAGAGCGTCAGAGGTCCACCCAATATAACTATTGCCATTCCCGCTAGAGCCGGGCGAATATGTATACGGCCTGGTTCTTTGTTTGCCGCCCAGAAGAATGGCCCGGCGGCTGCAAACATGGCAATCGCCAGCAACCCCGGTATGAAAAGTTCACGCCGTGCCGTCTGCACTGCAAGCGCGGCGACCCCGCAGGTAAGAACAACAAGGCAGACTGCGGTCGCCATGAAGGCTCCGTACCAACCGAGCTTTCGCGTCAACCAAGCGTTGAAATCCTTTCGCCAGCCCATGTCCAGCCACCATCTCAAGAAACGGCGACAAGTCTACCTGATGCCGCGTCCACAAAGAATCTACACCAACGGTCACATCGCAGGTAACCGAAAACTGCACCACTACCGCCGACAGCGTTTCGTTTATCCAACGCTCACCCCCTGGGAAGCTTCCATGCTTACCGATTGCGGCTCGATTTTCTATGCTGCTACTGGCTCTTGCTGGATCGCGGTCGGATGCGACATGTCGCGGCTCAACTCGTACCCCAACGCCTTCACGTCGTTCGTGTACATCTGCACGTCAAACTGAGCGCGCGACACCGACACATACGCCATGCGGCTGTTGACGAGTTCGCCGGGAGCCTGTTCCGTGTCCACGGGGATCAGCACGCGCTCTGCGGTGTGGCCTTGGCTGTGGCTCGTCACCGCATAGCCGTAGTCGAGATGCGGATGCTGCCTTACGTTGAACTCGACCTCGCGCCCCGAGTCCGTGCGGAGTTTCAGATTGCCGTCGCCCTCGATCCGCTCAATAGTGGCCAGTTCGCGGTTAGCGAGCTCAGTTCATGGTGCGGGGCCGTGAGCTGCACGCGGTCGCCCTGCGCGAACTTGCGCTCGCTGTCGCGGTAGACCGTCACACCCTGCAAGCGGCGCGGATCGTAGCTCAGCTCTTCGCGGCCATGCCGTTTCACCGTGAGCGTGTTGCTTTCGCGGTCCACGCGCGACACTCGCGCGTACTCGCCGGCCTCGATGCCGAGAGGCTTGCTGCCTTTCGAGTAGCGCAGTACGTCGCCGCGCTCGTAGTTCTGTGCGTGCTGCCGGCCCGCGCCGGTCACATCCTGCCGTACGTAGAGCACATGCACGCGCTGCTCATCATTCGACACCTTGCCCTCGCTTTGCATCGTGCGATGGATAGCCTCGTTGATCTCGCGGCGGGATGCGTTATCCAGCGACACAACCAATGTCCGCTCTGGCGAGCGCGCGTACCCGCGGGCGATTTCGCCGATGCGCTCCTGGCGGTCGCCAATTTCGTGCAGCCGGCCCTGGCTGTTTAGATTGCTGATGGCTTCGCGCACTTCCCGGCGCGCAAGCTGCTCCAAGGCCTCTTTGAGTGCCGGGTCTTTCTGCCGGATGATCTCATCAAGTCTGGCTGCGCGCATTCCCGCTTCCTGCAACTGCACGTACCCGTAGCGCCCGTCCTGCCCCTTCACCGCCTCGATTTCGTCGCCGGTCACGAACAGCCGCCCGCCCTTCGCTGTCACTCCTTCGAGCAGCGTGTACCGCCCGCTGGCTCCCGGAAGCTTCTCCCGCGCCCCACTCCTGAGATAGTCCGACAGGTACAGGCGCTCAGCCGCCGTCCAGTTCACTTGCCCCGTCCAGCCAGACCATGGACACGAAGAACAGGCAGCTAAGGAAAAAAGCTCCCCACGTCCAGACGTGCGTCCGGCTCGGCCACGGTCTGCTGTACTGCTTCCGGCCCCACTCCGCCATCTTCAGACCTCCTCCGCCTGTGGCTTTTCCGACTCCGGAACCTCGGCCTGCGTCCTGGCTTCCTCTCGTGCCCGGTCGTACGCCGCCTCAATCCGCTCCCGTGCCCGGTCACCCTTCACCGCGTCGGCCCGTTCGATCAACGTCCGCATCTCGGCCTCGGTCAGCGGACCCTGCGCCTGCCGGAACCGAAGATTGAGAAACAGCGTCCGCAACGCCAGCACCTCGGCGAGCACGACTTCCCTGACAAGCTCGCCCTCGGTTGTCGGCGCGGACAACAGCACCTCTCGCACCCATTCCGACAGTGTCAGCCCGCCGCCTCGGCGCGCGCCTCCAGCATGGCGAACTCTTCCTCGCTCACCTTCGTGCCCACGGACTTGGTGCGCAGGGGCAGCTTCAGAGGGGCACCGCCTGGGAGGGATTTCGGACC
>JASHUH010000610.1 GCA_030040115.1 Acidobacteriaceae bacterium
CCCGAAAGCTGCCGGCAGGCTCATCAGCGGACATTCCAACTCGAAATCCGCAACTTCGTGCGCTCCGAACCCGTGGTCCGGCGGCCTGCCGCATGGCGCGCCGAGCGTTCGTGTCTCTGCCTGGCCTGCACGCACCACCGCCAGCAAGTTTATCAGCCGCTTCACGGGCGCCTGCACTGCGAGAATCGGGACGCCGCCCCGCGCCGACACCAGATTTGCGTAGCGGCAAAACTGAATCGTGTCTCCTAAACCCTGCTCTGCGTGCAACAGCACGCGTTTGCCTTTAAGCGCCTCGCCGCGCCAGCGAGGCTGTGCAAATCGCCTGGGCGCGCGGTGCACCTCGCGGAAGCGCCATCGCACCTCGTAATCCACCCAGCCGCGTTCCCAATCTCCGAGCCGCAGTTCAGTCAGCGCCAGGTTGTAGAGTGCGCCCGGGCTTGCGGGATCGCGCGCCGCCGCTCGTTTGTGGGTGCGGAGGGCTTCTTCCATGCGACCCAAATCGAGCAGCGAATTGCCGCGGTTGGACACGGCCGCCTGGTTGCCCAGCGCCTCCGCCCGCTCGAAAGCAGCAATCGCCTCCTCGAATCGGCGCTCGTTGTGGAGCAGAATGCCCTGCATATTCACGGCTTCGTCGTGGTCGGGATCGCGCGCAAGCGCCCAGCGCAGCCACGCCCAAGCGCCGGCCAGGTCCCGTTCCGCGGCCCGGAACTGGCACCAGGCAATCTGCGTCTCAATCCGGTCGGGGTTCAGCGCGAAGGCCTTGCGCAGATACTTCTCCGCTTCGGCGGGTCGGCGGCGCTCGCGCTCCAGAATGGCGAGGTTGAGCCAACCTGAGACCAGATCCGGCCGCAACTCCGTGGCGTGCCGCAAAGCCGCCTCCGCGTAAGCCTCATGGCCCTGCTCGCGCAGCAAATTGCCCAGGTTCGTCCAGGCCGCGGCAAAATCCGGTCGCAGCGCGATCGCCCGCCGGTAGCGTGCTTCGGCCTGCTTGGTCCTCCCCAGCCGGGCAAGCGCGAAACCGGCGGCAAAATGCGCTTCCGGCAATCGCGGGTCAATCGCCAGCGCATGCTCGTATTGCGCTAGCGCCTCTTCATGCCGGTCCAAAAAGGCCAGTGCATTGCCCAGTCCCATCACCGCGGCGACCAGCGACGGGTTTTGCCTAAGCGCCCGCTCAAACTCCCGCACAGCTTCTTCCGGCCAGCCGGCGGCGATCTTCAGCTCTCCTAACCCCATCCGCGCCAGCGGGTTCATTCCGTCCAGACGGATGGCCTGTGCGTAAGCGCGTTCCGCCTCATCGTTTCTGCCTGCGGCTTTGAGCGCCTGGCCCAGCGCCACCCAAGCCGCGCCCATTCCAGGCGCGACTGCCGTGCCCGCCACCGCCATTTCCACCGCCGCTTCTGTCTGCCGGCTGGCGAGCGCCACCAGGCTCATCCCCACCAACGCCTCGGGATGCCGCGGATTCAGCCCCAAAGCCCTCTGATAGTTGAGCGCGATTTCCGTCAGCCGCCCCGTCAAGCGATGGCTGCGATCTCTGCTATGCGGCGGTTTTTGCGCGGCAGCAAGCATAACGCTCCGGTGGAGCAAGTGTCGGTGCAGCTCACCCCCTGATTCCCGACCCCTGGCGCCCGATTTCTGCTCACCTTGAAACTTAGGCTGGACTGCTTCGGCATACAAGGGAAAAGCAGTGCGCAGACGGTCTTGGAAGGACGTCTTTCCCAATCTTGACCGAGTTTGAAATCGGAACTGGCCGCCGGTGTGGACCTGGAGCTTGACGAATATGGTGCTCGCCCGAATTTCGTGCTCCTGTAATACAGCTTGATGCACAATGGAGTAATAGGGGAAAAGGCGTGCCGCGTATTCACTTTCAACTTCAGCTCGCCGAACTGAAGGACAAGCTCCTTGCCATGGCTGCCTTGGCGCAGCAGACGGTGGAGGCCGCGGTAGACGCCTACCTGCAGCGCGATAAAGGTCTGTGCAAGTACGTGAAGCAAAACGAGGCCGCGATCAACACCGCGCAGCGGGAGCTGGACGAGATGGCCTACGAACTGCTTGCCAAGGAGCAGCCCATGGCCATCGATCTGCGCTTCATCCTGGCGGTGATCAAGATCAACGGCGACCTGGAGCGTATCGGCGATCAGGCCATGGCCATTTCGCGCCGGACCAAGGACGCTCTCGCCCTCGACATGGCTGACCTGCCAGTCGATTTCGCGGCCATGGGCGAGTACGCCGGTCACATGATCCGCTCCGCCCTGCAGGCCCTGCTTGATGGCGACGCCCGCCTCGCTGACTCCATCCGCGAGATGGACGACGAGATCGATCGCATGAACCGCCGCGCCCAAGCCGATCTGCTGAAGCTCATCGTGTCGGAGCCGCAGTCCACCAAACAGGCCATGACGGGGATCCTGGTGGCGAGAAACCTGGAGCGGATCGCCGATCACGCTTCGAGCATCGCCACCGACGTGATTTTCTGGATTCGCGGCGCCGATGTTCGCCACCAGCTAAGCATGTCGATGGATTGAGCGCGGCTCGATTTATTCCTCTGCGCCGGGCAGCTCCGGCGTGGCCGCAATCAGGCGCTGGGTGTATGCCTGGCGAGGATGCGAGCACAGCGCTTCTGTTTCGCCCGTCTCCACCAGCTTTCCCCGCTCCATCACCGCAATGCGCGTGCTCAGGTAGCGCACCAGGGGCATGGAGTGCGAGATAAACAGATAGGTCAATTCGTTTTCGCGCTGCAGGCGCCGGAGCAGGTTGACAATCTGCGCGCCTACGCTCACATCCAGCGCCGAGACCGGCTCATCGAGAATCAGCAGCGCCGGGCGCAGCGCCAGTGCGCGGGCAATATTGACGCGTTGCCGCTGCCCGCCGGAAAGTTCATGGGGATGACGCGCCAACGCGGATTCATCCAGTCCCACCTCGCGCATAAGCTCCGCGCCCCTGGCGCGGAGAGCCGCAGGCCGGCCATTCACGCCCGCTTGCCGCCCATGAATCAACCACGGCTCGGTGACGATCTGAAAAATGCTCATGCGCGGATTCAAGGCCGCGTACGGGTCCTGGAAGACCGGCTGCATCTTCCGCCGCAGCCGCCGCATTTGCGCGCCTGAAGCCCTCGCAACGTCCAGGCTGTCTACGCGCACCGCTCCACGGCTCGGTTCGACCAAGCCGAGAATCATGCGCGCCACGGTGGTTTTGCCGGACCCCGACTCGCCGACCAACCCCAGCGTTTCGCCCGCTTCGATGGAGAGCGAAACATCTTCCACCACGGCGTGCTGTTCACTCCGCAGTCCGGCGCGCCGCGGATAGGTTTTCCAGACCGACTGCACCTCCACGAGCGCCATGCCTCGCCCTACTTTCCGGCAGCGTCCGCCAACGCTTCAGCCCGGTTTACCGCATTCTGCCGGGTCATTTTCTCCGCATCCATATCCGCTGGACGCAGGGGATTATTCTCCATGCGCGCCGCGTAGCTCGCCAGGAGTTGCGGAAAGCTTGCGCCCAGGGCGGCCACCGCGGCTTGCGCCTTTGGCAGCGCGTCATGGAAATGCGCAATCTCGTCGACCGCGCGCTCGGGGTGATAACTGAGCCGGTCGCCGGTCTGCATGGCGTCGATCAGAACATCGGGCGGCGCGCCCACCGGCCAGGTCTGCTGCAGCGCGTCGTAGGCGCCGCGCAGCCGCGTCATGGCTCCGGCAAAACCGTCCAGCTCGCCGCGGCGCGCGGTGAGGCCGGCGGCGCGGCGCACTTCGATGGTCACCTTCGCCCCAACGCTCGTATCCGGCACGGGGATCACCGTGGTCAGCGTATTGCCCAGGTAGGTCCAGCCCGGCTTGCCGACTTGCCCCTGCGGAACCGGCTTGCCATTCACCGTCACCGCGGCGGGCGGCCAGTCGGCGGGCAGGCGCAGCTCGTAAGCACGGCCGCGGAGCATGCCGGGATAGCTGCCCTCCACCGGCCCAATCTCCACGCGCAATGTGTCCCCGTTTTGCGTCGCCTGGATGGGCGTGCGCGCAAACACGCCCCACTGGTACTCGATCCACTTTCCTGAATCTTCATACAGCGAATAGCTCGAGCTCGCGCCCGGTTCGAGCGGCCATACGTTCACAATCAGCGGATCGACGGGTTTTTCTCCGGTGTACAGCATCGCGGGCTGCATGGGCACAATCGCGCCTGCCTTTACATACACCGGAATCTGATCGATGGAGAAGCTGCGCTCCACGGTGATCGGGCCGGTGAAGTGCTTGCCGGTGGGCCGCTCGATCCACTCGCCCTTCGGCAGCCACACCTGCTCTTCGGCCAGGCCGCTTGCCGCATCGGCGGGCTCAGTCACTGGGCTGGCCAGCATCTGGCTGCCGAAGACATATTCGTCCTTGCTGGTGTAGGCGGCGTCCGCTTCCGGCCAATCGTAATAGAGAGGATGCAGAAACGCCACGCCGGTGTCGTAGGTGCGCCGCGCTTCGGTGTAAATATACGGCTGAAGCGCCATGCGCAGTTGATAGGTCGAGCGCAAAATCGAGGAGTATGGCTCCGGATAGGCCCAGATGCGCCGCTCCGAGTCGGGATTCTTGGTGGTGTGCGTACGCAAAATCGGACTGAAGGCTCCAAACTGCACCCAGCGCGTAAACAACTCCGGATCCACCGCGCCCGGCATGTGTCCGCCGATGTCGTGACTCCAATACGCATAGCCCACGTTAGCCGCCGTAGCCGTGAACCAGGGCTGAAAGGCCAGCGACGGCCATACCGAAATGGTGTCGCCGGAGAATCCGATTTCGTAACGATGATTGCCCAGGCCGCCCCAGCGGTGAAACAGCAGCGGCCGCTTGCCCTCGCGCTGCTGATCGGTAAAGTGCAGGTAATTGATCCACCAGGTATTGTTCACGCCCGGCAGGTTGGTCATGGGCTGCTGCTGCCAATCGAGCCACCAGAAATCAATGCCCTGCTTCTCCAATGGATGAAGCACAAGGTTGAAATAATCCGTGGCCCAGCGCTTGCTGGTGGGTTCGAAAGGCACATATTTCTTGGTCGCGGGGTCAATGCCCA
>JASHUH010000611.1 GCA_030040115.1 Acidobacteriaceae bacterium
GCCGCCCAATCGCCGGCCGCACCCGCCGCCGCATCCGCTCCCGCCACGCCGGCCAAGGTGGCGGTCATCGCCTTCCAGGCGGCTGTAGCGCAGACCAACGAGTTTCAGCGCAACTACGCCGACCTGCAGAAGAAGTACGATCCCAAGCGCCAGGAGCTAAAGCAACTGAACGATCAGATCGACACGATGACGAAGGATTTGCAGAGCCAAGGCGCGACGCTGAGCGAGGCCGAGCGGGCTTCGCGCGCCAGCGCCATCGACACAAAGAAGAAGGAATTGGATCGCGACGCCCAGGACGCGCAGAGCGATTTCCAGCAGGACATGCAGCAGATGTTCAACAACGTGGCCCAGAAGGTGGGCCAGGTGATGATCGAGTACGCGCAGAAACAGGGCTACACGCTGGTGCTGGACGCTTCGCAGCAGGAGAATCCGGTGTTGTTCGCCGTGGATTCGGTGAACATCACCAAGCCGGTGCTGGACGCTTACAACTTGAAGTCGGGCGTGCCGGCTCCGCCGCCGTCGGCGGTCGAGGCTCCCACGCCGGCGCCCTCCGCGCCGCAGCCGCATATTTCAGGGGCGCACTAAGGAAGCCATTTCCCCGTCTTGGATCCCCGACGCGCGCTTGCGCCGCCTGCGGAGGTGGATCGCCGCGGCGCCGTGCTGCCGAGGCGTTACGCGCCTGCGCGGGATCGTTATACGGCAGTAGCTTTTGCGAACAAGGCTGGAGAAGACAAGACTGGAGAAAACAGGGCTGGAAAATCAGGGGCCGGTGTTGAGGCCGACTTCCTGGGCCAGACGCTCCTGGCGGGCGTCGAAGGTCCAAAAGCGCTCGGCCCCCAATTCAAGGGCGCAGGCTACGTGGAGGGAATCGAGGGTGCGAACTCCAATCGTAGGACCGTGGCGACGGGCCAGATCGATGCTGATCTCCCAGATGCTTTCCGGCAATACCGTTTGAATCCAGATTCCTCGGACGCAATCGTGCTCGAAATCCCTCCACGCCAGTTGGGCTGCGGAAGCCGTTAGCAGGCCGCGAAAGAGATATTGATGGATGGCATGCGCCAATTCGCTCCGGTTTAACGGGGTGATCCAAACGGATGGACGCTGGTCCATCCTGCGGTCAGTCTCCGCGGAGTGTGCATCCGCTATGTAATAGGAGACAACGAAGCTGCTGTCCGCGGAGACGGTCAATAGCGGCTGTTCCTCTCTTCGATGAGGATTTCAACGGCCGGTATGACCCGGTCGCCGAAGATGCGTCGGCGACGCGCAGCCGCGTCCGGCCATTCGGTTGGGCTTGGCCGCGGGGACTCCGGTACAATTCGGGCCACCAAGCCGTTGCGCTTGCGAAGTTCGACGACTTGACCGGCCTCAAGCCATGCTAACAACTGGCGGGTGTTGCGGAGCTGGCGGAGGTTGATACTTGGCATAACTTCAATGTGGTACAAAATGTGGCACATTGTCAATTAGATGGTCAATAGCGGCTCTCTTCTCGCGCTCTTCAATCAGAAGGTCGGCTCCCGGAAGGATGCGGTCGCCGAAGATTTCCCGTGCGCGCGCTTCGAAATCCGGCCATTCAACGGGGCGGGACGGGCGCGTTCCGTTCTCCGGAACAATTCGGCCCAGGACCAGTCGATTGCCATAGCTCTGCTACTCATACCGCAGGGCTTCGGCGGGCAGCACGCGGGCTGCCGACGACGACGGATAGAGCGTGGCGAGCAGCGAAATGCCGATGGAGACGGCGGAGACGATGACGCCGTCGATGACGCGCGGGGCGAAGGGCAGGGTGTCGATGGAGTAGACCTCGGCGGAGAGATGGATGAAGTGGTAATGGCCGCCCGCCCAGGAGGCGACGTAGCCGAGCACCAGGCCGAGCGCGGTGCCGAGGACGCTGATGAGGAAGCCTTGCAGCACGAAGATGCGGCGCACCTGGGCGGGATCGACGCCGAAGCTCATCATGACGGCGATGTCGCGGGTTTTTTCCATGACCATCATGGTGAGGGCGATCAAGATATTGAGCGCGGCCACGATGACGATGAGAGCGATGACGATGAAGGTGACCACCTGCTCTTCTTTGAGGGCGGCGAAGAGCTCGCGGTTCTGCTCCATCCAGTTGGTGGTCTGAAAGCCCTCGCCGGCGGCCTTTTCGATGGTTTTGGCGATCTGGGGCGCGCGGTCGAGGTTATCCACTTTAAAGCTGATGACCGAGAGCAGATCGGGCTCGCTGAAGAGCTGCTGCGCGTCGGCGAGGCGGATAAAGGCGTAGGCTTCGTCGTACTGATAAAAGCCGGAGTGAAAGATGCCGGCCACGCGGAAGCGCTCGTATTTGGGCGCTAGGCCGAGGGGGGTCAACTCGCCCTGCGGGCTGGTGACCAGCACGCTGTCGCCCACCCGGGCGCCGACTTGGTCGGCAAGGTCGCTGCCCAGCACCACGGGCGGATAGGGCGAGTTCGACGAGCCCTCGCCCGGAACCGGCGTCGCGGTGTGGTTCTCTGTTCCGGGGTCGAGATCGTGGGCCGAGCCGGCCACCATCGAATCGAGCAGGTTACTGACCTTGCGCTGGTCGGCGGGAACGATCCCTTCGATGAGCGCAAAGCCGGAACGCGGGCCGCGGGAGATCATCACCTGTTCAAAAAGCCCTGGCGCCGCAGCCACCACATGCGGGACGTTGCGCAGCCGCGCCAGCAGCGGGCGCCAGTCGCGAATGCCGTCCCCCTGGACGCGCATGAGGTCGACGGCCGAAGTGGCGCCGAGGAGCTTGCCCTGCAGGTCGCGGCGCATGCCGGTGGTGATGGCCAAGGCAATAATCAGCGCGGCCACGCCAGCGGCCACGCCGGC
>JASHUH010000612.1 GCA_030040115.1 Acidobacteriaceae bacterium
CGCTCTGGGGGTGCGCCTCGGGCCCGCGATAGCTGCGGTGTGCAAGGCGTAGCGACTCCTGGATTTCGTGCCGAAGCTGAGCGCGTTCGGCGTGGGACTGGCGGTCCCAGAACAGGACGAAGCCTTGACCGCAAACACAGCAATAGAACTCTGCGTTGCCATCGGTTTTCTTGCATAGCACTTGAATGGCGACCCCCGGAGCGGCCGGCTGTTTTTCCGGCTGTTGTGAGATAACAATAGCCACAGTGCACTACGGGAGAAATGCCCCGTTCCGGCAAGTTGTAAGACCAGGCGGGGCAGAGGGCAATTCCCGTTTTGTGGGAGGGCGATGGACAATGTTTCAATCGATCCAATGCCTGGCCTACGGCTGCGCCATCGAAACCGAAGCGCGCCGTTCGGGCCAGGTCCTTCGGCTCGACGCGGAGAGCGCGAGACCTCTATCCTCAAACTAATGAGTCGCGTAAAGATGAAGCGCGGCGCCATGGAACCCATGCACATATGAGCAAAAACACCATTGCCATACATTTGCCCGATGGAACAGTGCGCGAAGCTGCGGCGGGAGCGACGCCGCTGGAAATCGCCAACTCGATTTCGCCGCGGCTGGCCGCCGCCAGTGTGGCGGCCCGGCTGACGCCTCTGGACGCCACGGCCGCCAAGCCGGAGAGCGCAGCCGCGAGCGGCGAACCCGCGGAGGCGGCAATGTATGCGGCCGAAGACGCAGGCGCGCCGCGGCTCGTGGATTTGACCGCGCCCCTCAATGTCGACACGCGGCTGGAACTCGTCACCGAAAAGGATCCCGAGGCGCTCAAGGTGGTGCGCCACTCCGCCGCGCACGTGCTGGCGACGGCGGTGCTGGAGTTATTTCCCGAAACCAAGCTGGGCCACGGGCCGGCGACGGATTCGGGATTCTTTTACGACTTTTATCGCGAGAAGCCGTTCACGCCGGAAGATTTGGCCGCGATCGAAGCAAAAATGGGCGAGGTAGTGGCGCGGAACGATCCGTTTGTGCACGAATTTGCTCCGAGAGAGAAGAGCCTGGAAGGCTTCGAGCGCGACGGCGACTTTATGAAAGCCCATTTTGTGAAGCGCTTTACCGAGCCGGGCGAACAGGTGAGCTTTTACCGCAATGGTGATTTTGTGGATTTTTGTCGTGGCCCGCACGTGCCTTCCACCGGGCGGGTAAAGGCGTTCAAAGTGACAAGCCTTGCCGGCGCGTATTGGCTGGGCGACGAGAAGAATCCCCAACTGCAGCGCATCTATGGCACGGCCTTCTTCTCCAAGAAGGAGATGGACGAGCACTTTGCGCGCCTCGAAGAAGCGGCGCGGCGCGATCATCGCGTGCTGGGCAAGCAACTGGATCTGTTCAGCGTGCAGGAACTCGCCGGCGCGGGGCTCATCTTCTGGCACCCCAAGGGCGCCATGGTGCGCAAGGTGATGGAAGACTGGATGCGCGAGGAGTGCTTGAAGCGCGGTTACCAGCTCGTGTATACGCCGCACGTGGCGCGCGTGAACCTTTGGCAGACCAGTGGGCACGAAGGCTTTTACGCGCAGAATATGTACACGCCCATGGAGCTCGACGATGCGAATTACCGCCTCAAGCCCATGAACTGCCCATTTCATATCCTGATTTACAAAAATTCGCCGAAGAGTTACCGCGACTTACCGGCGCGATACGCCGAGTTAGGCAATGTGTACCGCTACGAGCGCTCCGGAACCATGCACGGACTGTTGCGCGTGCGCGGCTTTACCCAGGACGACGCGCACATCTTTTGCATGCCCGAGCAAATCGAAGGCGAAGTGGCGGCCTGCATCGACTTTGCCGAAGCGGTGCTGAAGACCTTCGGGTTCGGCGAATTTAAAGTGGAGCTTTCCACGTGGGACCCCAACGACCGCGCTCACTACGCGGGCTCGAACGACAACTGGGACCTGGCCATTCGCTCGCTCGACAACGTTCTTAAAGCGAAGGGCATTCCCTATAAGACCATCCCCGGCGAAGCGGCGTTTTATGGCCCCAAGATCGATGTGAAGCTGGTGGACGTGCTGGGGCGGCTGTGGCAGCTCTCGACGGTGCAGTTCGATTTCAACCTGCCGGCGCGCTTCGAGCTCGAATACGTGGGCGAAGACGGCGAAAGGCATCAGCCGGTGATGGTGCACCGGGCGTTGTTCGGTTCGGTGGAACGGTTTTTCGGCGTGCTCATCGAGCACTATGCGGGCGCCTTTCCGCTGTGGCTGGCGCCCGTGCAAGTGGGTCTGGTGCCCATCAGCGAGCGGCACGCCGGATACGCCGCGAAGCTCGAGGGCGCTTTGAAGGAAGCGGGCCTGCGCGTCGAGACGGACCTGCGCAACGAGAAAATGAACGCCAAAATTCGCGACTTCGCCAATCAGAAGACGCCCTACATTCTCGTCTTCGGCGACAAGGAGGAGGCGAGCGGCGCGGTGAGCGTGCGCACCAGGGGCAAGGGCGACCAGGGCTCAACGCCGCTCGCGGAATTTATCGCCAAGGCGAAGGCGCTGGTGGCAAGCCAAGCAACGGAGCTGTAGCGGAACGGTGCGCTTGGGAGGATACTGTTTACATGGCCACGCAGCCTGCTTTTGAGAAACCAGTGAGCGTCGATGAGTATCTCTCGATGGTATTCGAGCACGACTGCGAGTATATGGATGGAGTGATCGAGGAGCGCGATTTGGGTGAGTTCGAACATACGTACAAGGGATTTCGGTTACGTTGTTCAACAATCATCGCGGAGCACCAAGTTAAATGGCCGGCGATCCACCGATGTCCGGATCGCTACATCGACCACCAACTTGGCTTGGTCCGGCTCTCACAGCGGACAGCCAGCTTTTCGTGGGCGAAATCGTGATGCTTCCTCCATGAGCCGGATGCAGGAAATCCGCATGTCCACGTTCGACGAGCGGGGTGTGGCAACGGAGCATGGAGCGGCTAATACGAAGTGGGAGTTCCCCCGGCTCTGCCGGGGAGGCAGTCAAACTTTGAGAGTTCCGGGAGTATTCCACGCGCAGTTGCTTCTGTTTTGCAGCGGCTGGTGGTGGACCAAGGTCCTGCTGTTGCAGTTGCTTTTGCTTTTCACCGGTTGCGGTCAGGCCCCTTTGAGGGGCCAGCAACCGTAAAGCCTCCG
>JASHUH010000613.1 GCA_030040115.1 Acidobacteriaceae bacterium
GTGCCGAAATGAGGAGCATGTACAAAATAAATCCTTCCGTCCCGAACATCTACAACTAACCCCGTATGCTCAATGTGTTTGGAATCACGCCAAAAAATCGCATCTCCGGCTTGCGCATCCGATGCATTTGTCGAAAATTGTCCGTGGAGACGCAAAGCATTGGCCTGACCAGCGGCATTTGTGTGCATGTTGATATAGTTATCAGGATCTGCGTCAAACACGTTTTGCACTAATCCAGAACAATCCAGACCTGTCCTTGCGCATTTCCCTCCCCAAACATATGGAATGGGGGGATTTCGATTCGCAAATGCATTAGCTGCATTGACACGGTCTTTTGCAGTTTCTCCTTCTTCGTCGATGTACCGTAGCGGATTGTTTAACCCATACGCATACATGTTGAACGATTGAGGATTGTCGATTGGCCATGGTCCAGGATCAGGGCTCAAGAATCTGCCCATCGTAGACGCAAAGTAGCGAGCAGTGAAGTAGTCGTTTCCGGATTCGGTATCCCGTTCTTTGCCGGTGAAGCGGGATGAACAAACTTGGGGCAGCATCGTACTGTTAGCGCCTCCGTCGTATCAACAGGCTGGACTATTTTCTGTACACGATATTGGCGCCGGTATCGACTTCTATTCCCAATCCTGTAAGGAGTACCGGACCGAATGAGGTACCCATTACCTCTACCATCCGCCCACGCTGATAAGGACCGAGGACGACGAATGGTTTTAAAGTGAGATTTTGATCTAGGAGGCTTCTGCCCTTGGTAGTCCAAACGCCATTGATCTTCATTGGTGCTGAAGCCCCCAAGAATTTCGCCTCTTGAACGAATGTATGATCCGGACGCAGCACAAGAGTCGAGCTTCCCCAACTACCCTGCGCGCTGTAGCTTCCGGCGATGGCCGCTTTCCGCGCCATCCACAATAGAACTGATAGCCAAATACCGACCAAACACGCAAATACGATGATGGTCCATCTCAGTGTCCGCATGGGTTTGGCTCCGTCCATGAAAATGTCTGATTAAACGCATCGAATGTTCCACCGACACCAGCGCCGCCGGTTCCATTTACATTTGCAAAGGGCCCACCTAGTGAACGGATGCTGTTTCCGTCAGAGGCCGCATATTGCACAACTGGCAAGCTGATGAAGCTGGCGTCATCGGGCGTGGACCAGATGCGCTGCGTGGCTTTTTGGTAATCGCCGGGCTTGGCGTCGAAAATGTTCGGCACGTAGGTTTGGGGATTGCGATCGTACAGCGGGAATAATGTCGATTGCACCTGCACCATGATGCGATGGCCGGGCTCGAACACGTGATTCACCATGGGCAGCCCAAACTGGTAAAGCAGCGGCTTGCCGGGCGCGATCGGCTCCGGATGGGCAAAGCTGGTGCGATAGCGGCCGCGGAAAATGTCGAGCGAGATGGGCAGTTCGTACCCGCCCATGGTCGCGTCGTAAGCGTCGGCGCCCGGATGCACATCGATCAGTTTCACCACCCAATCGCTATCGGTTCCGCTAGTCGAGGCATAGAGGTGCACGATGGGCCGTCCGGCGAGATGGAGCGGCGCGGTCAGCGGCGGGGTTTCCCAGGTGAGCACGTCGGGACGGCCGTCCACAAAGCGCTGATCGCGCACCAGCCAGGTGCGCCAGGCGTTTTCGTCGTTGTAGTAGAACGGCCGCGGCGTAAACGGCACGGGCTTGGCCGGGTCGGAGACGTACTGGGCATAGCGGTCCCGATCGCGAGTTGAGCCTGCCGCCGGAGCCTCGAACGAGAGCTTGCCATCCGCTTGGAGATACATCGGCCGCGAAGTGTATTGGCAGCCGCTTTCGCAGCTCAGCGGCCACTTGTCGAAGCGGTCCCAGTGGTTTTCGCCCGTGTTGTAGATCCACACCGGCGGCGTATCGGCCTTGGGCGCGCCGTCTTTCAGATACTGATTGAAGAACGGCAGCAAGACTTCCTCACGATATTGGAGCGTGGTGTCGCCCTTCCATTGCAGCGGTCCCAGGTTCCAGCCTTTGCGGTTGATCTGGCTGTGAAACCACGGGCCCATGACCAGAAAATTCATATTGTTCTTCGTGTCCTTGGGCTCGACGGCCTCATAGGAGTGGTTCCCGCCCCACATATCTTCCTGGTCCCACAAACCCTGCTCCCAGAGGATCGGCACGGTGAGCGGAACCTTGGCGAGGAGCTTGTCCAGCGCCTGGTCCTGCCAGAATGCATCGTACGCGGGGTGGTCATGGACCTCGCGCCAGAAGGGAAGCTGCTCGAGGCCACCGTAGCGGGCAAAGTCGCCTGCGGAGCCCAACTCGAGAAAATTCGTATAGTCGTCGTAGTTCTCGCGCGGAATGGCTTCACCCGCCCCGCGCGCCGTGGTCTGCTCGGTGAAGTAGTCGAGATTGATCTGGCGGAAGGCGCCATAGTGGAACCAGTCGTCGCCCATCCAGCCATCGATCATGGGGCTCTCCGGGGCGGCGACTTTGAGCGCCGGGTGCGGGTGAAGAAGCGCCATCACCACCGTAAAGCCCTCGTACGACGAACCGATCATGCCCACCTTGCCGTTCGATTCAGGAAGGTTCTTCACCAGCCAATCAATAGTGTCCCAGGCGTCGGTGGTGTCATTGGGCCCGTCGGGATTGAGCGGGCCGGTGGGCGGCGGGGTCATCACGTAGGCGCCTTCCGAACCGTATTTGCCGCGCACGTCCTGGTAAACACGGATGTAGCCCGCCCTGACGAAAACATCGTCGCCCAGAGGCATGGCGTCCATCATGTGCGGTGAGTTTTCCGCGCTGGCCCGCGCCGCGGCGTCGTAGGGGGTTCGTGTGAGCACAATCGGCGCGTGCGCGGCGCCCTTGGGAATCATGATGACCGTGTAGAGCTTCACGCCGTCGCGCATGGGGATCATGACCACACGTTTGGTGTAGTTGTAATCGGTGCGCGGAGGAGTAAAGTGCTCGGGAATGTCCGGCGTCATCGGCGTAATCTTTTCCTGCGCGCCCGCCAGTGGGCCTGAGATGAGGCCGAGGATCAAAATAAGGGTGAGGATGGGGGCGAGGCTGGCGGAGCGGCGGAGTGGGCGCATGGGGTTGTTCCTCTGGAGTGGGCAAACGGAACCGCGAGAGGGTGAGCGCCGTCTTCGGCAGAGAGTCGCCAAGTGAGGCAAGCGCAACCGGGGGCCAGTATATCAGAGCAGTGAAAGCGGGAGATCGCGCCGGGAGGGGGATTTGGAGCGGGCCTTACGTGAGGCGATGCGGGCTCACGGGCAGGCACATCCTTTCTTCTCCGCCTCGCGCCTTCTGATCGCAGCTCCTTCGGGGTCGGTTAAGATGTCGAGCCATCTTGGATCGGGCGAGCCTTCGGCTTCGTAATTGTCGCGCCAGTTCCACCACTTGTAGGGCACGGTCTGCGGGTAACCTTCGGGGGAGTCCTCCCAGGTTTCCTGACGGCCCAGCGACGTGATGTCGAGATAGCTCCAGGTGGAACCCATCGCCTCGTCGCCGCGATTGTTGATGAAGTAGGTGCGGTACACTCGCTCGCCATCATGGATGAACACATTGTGACCGTGCCATTGATCGACGCCGAAATCCGCATCGAAGCTGCCGGTGATGGTGTACCAGGGTATTTTCCAGCCCATGCGGGCCTTCAGGCGCGCGATGTCGGCCTGAGGCGCGCGCGAGGCCCAGGCGAGGGTGGTGTCGCGGGCGTTGAGATGGGACAGGTGGGAGACCTGATCGGCGCCTAGAGAGCAGCCGCGGCAGGCATGGTCGGGCCAGCCGAACACTCCGGGCTCAAAGAAGGCGCGATAGACGATCAACTGCCGCCGGCCCTCGAAGATGTTGAGGAGGCTCACCTTGCCCATGGGGCCTTCGAACTCATACTGCTTCTCAACGGCCATCCACGGCATCCGCCGGCGTTCTGCGGCCAACGCGTCACGGGAGCGGGTGAGAGCCTTCTCTTTCACCAGAAGCCGCTGACGCGCAGCCTCCCACTCCTGCTGCGATACGACCGGAGGTGTGTTCTTGGGAAGGTCCGCGTTGCGGGTTGCTGTCGTGGCCGTCATGATCTCTTCCCCCTTTTCTTGGTTAGTTGCGTTTTGGTGTGACCGGGCGCCGGCGGTCATGCACAGATTTTATGCCGATCCCTCACGTCGCCGCACGAGCGGCAGCACCTCGACGAGCCGGGCATTGCGCAGCAACCGTGGGGCCCAGACGAGCACGCCGAAGTATACGGGAAACAGGGTATGACTGAACAAAGAATTTTCGAGGCGCAGATTGGCCGCGACGCCTCCGCCGAGATAGCCGGTGAGCAGGAGGCCGCCGAGGACCGCGGTGCGGGGAGGATGCAGAGCACCGTGCGGACGAGCAGAATGGCGCCCAGCGGGACTGAGAACTCGTTGGCCAGCCGGTGGGGGCAAATGCCTTCGACGCAATCCTGACGGAAAAGCTCAAAAAAAGCGCGTCCGTTCGATCTTCTTCTCGCCACGGCGAATGTATTCAGGCGATCCATCTCGGCCTTTTCAAGTAATGGTCGATCAGGCCATCGGGCCCACGGAACCCCAGCGCTCTGAACGTGATGGGCGGGCATGCGGACGAGATTTGCGGAAACGCATTCGAATCCACACCGAAAAAGATTCGGCATCTTGCAGTGCTGAAGCCAGGTGTTGATTACGCTCTGGTCAGGAGTCGGGTGTATGGCTGGTACAATGGCGGGTTCGTGGCAAAACCCATTTTCTTGAAGAGGAGAATTATCCCTTGCCTGAGCCCAGGATTGCGCAAATCGGCCCTTATGCGGTGGAAGTGGAAGCGGCGAAGACTTACTACTGGTGCGCCTGCGGGCGCAGCGGCAAGCAGCCCTTCTGCGATGGCAGCCATAAAGGGTCGGAATTCACACCCGTCAAGTTCGAAGCTACGAAGTCCGAGACGGTGTACTTTTGCGGCTGCAAACATACGTCCACGCCTTGCTTCTGCGACGGAACGCATGCACGGTTTCGGACTTGAAGCTGGATGACGGGCGAGCTGGGTAGCGGGTCAGCAAGTCAGCAAAGTCGGCGGGTCAGCGAGTCAGCGACTTAATGACCTGTTTTCCTCACCTGGGTGGGGCCGCGGGCGCAGGGGACGTGACGAGGTCGCGCCCCGGACGCGTGCTCTTACGGTGAAACCGCAGATCCTGTATTCCGCCAGAGTCCGTGACGGGTCGCCGCTCTTTGAGGCTGCGCAAATTTGATTGCGTTGCTCTGAGACACCCTCCTCGGTTTCGATGCAGAGCGCTTCTCTTTCACAATGTAGGCCATGGCGCTTTTGGCCGACAGAGAGAGCTGCTTTATGGAATATGGCTTTACCACGGCAAAGTGGCGAAGGTGTTTTCAACGGTCACGGCGAAAAACGCGTGGCCGAATTCCGTGGGATGATAGATGTCCCAGAAGAAAGTGTGGTCGGGGTCGGCGCAGACTGTGGTTGTGCCGGGCGCGAGGCAGGGAGTGGAGATGTTCGTGAAACCGAAGTGGGTTGGATCGGTTTGAATGGCGTTGGCCAGATCGAACACATCGAGGCGGACGATGTGAACCCCCTGGAGAAAATTCTCCAGAGCCAGCAATCGATCGAGCCACTGGTTGGTGGCGGCGGTGGCCGCAGCGGCAAAAGCGGCATTGGCCTGGGCCGCGGGCAACAAGCCGACGTTGAAGAGATCGGGAATGAGAAAGTGGCGCGCGCCAGCCTGCCGGAGCAGCAATTCACTTTGTGAAATGCCGAGCGCGATCTGGTAGCCGAGTTCCTGGGGGGAGCCGGAGGTGGCGTCCAGGATGTCGTTGCCACCGCCTTCGAGAACGTAGAGGGCCTTGGGGTCGGCTTTGCCGCCCGCGGCCTGGAGGTATTGATCCACCTGCTGCGGCACGCTGGGAATCGTTCCAGCCGCGGTGACGGCCGGCGTGGTGACCTCGGCGCCGGCGAAGGCGAAGTCGGTTCCACCCGCCAGCGAAGGCTTGAGAGCCGGCAGTCCGAGAAAACCGGCGACGTGATCGACCCAAAGAGGACCGTTCGAAAAGCGGCCGTCGTAGTAAGGCGGTGCGGGATCGGCGCCCTTGGTGGCAAGGAAGAGGTTGCCCACGTCACAGTAGCTGTCGCCGAAGATATAGAGCTGGGTGAAAGCGGGGGTTGTGGCCTGCGCAGCGAGAGACACGAAGGCAAGGAAAGCGGCCAAGGACAGATTGCGGAGGTTTCTACGCATGGTGGTTTCCATTCTCCTTTGTGGGGCGCGGTGGGCGCCGGTTTCCAGGCCGTGGCCTGGCGGGGGATTGCTCTGCGCTTGGGACAATAGACCCGGACTGTCAAGGGAGGGTCGAAGACGACATTGTTTTTACTCCACCGGAGGAGGCGAGAGCAAGAAAATGTTTTTGCGCAATGGGATTGGGCTGTCGTCCCGGGGCGGTTGAGGAGGCGCGGCGGAGGCGCGGGCAAATTGGCGGAGGACGGCGGGTCAGGCGAATTGGAGGGCGGCTTCGGTCCACTCGACGGCTTCGGCATAGCAGCGGGAAAGCTTTTCCTCGTCTAGGCTGTAGGCAGCGACCAGCGCATCGCAGGTTTGCCAGTCGCCGTACTCATGCGCGATAGCCCAAGCCAGCAGGCTGCGTTCGGCAATTTCGGCGCCGTGGAGGGCCTGGCGAATGGGCTGGCGCAGGGGCAGCAAGGGCGTCAACTCCGCCATGGGGACGCGCAACATGGCGGGCAGCAGGCTGAACAGCCCAAGCAAGTACTGCTCCGCGGAGTTGAGGGCGCAAAGCGGCGCGGCCAGCTCGCAGAATTGGCCGCGCACGAAAGCCATGCGCAGAATCTCGGTGGGCCGGCGGGCGTTGAGCTCGCTGGTGATAGCGAGCAGAGCCATGCGCCGGAAGACATCTTCGCCCACAGCCAGCAGGGCGGCGAGGACGGAGCTGACTTCCTGGCGCATGGCGCAGACCGGGGAATTGATGAGGCGCAGCAGGCGGTAGGTGAGTGAAGCGTCGCGCTTGATGAGGGCAGCCAACCGGGGGAGATCGACGGGATCCTCCTGTAAAGCGCGAAGAATGTCGATTTGGGAGAGCCGATTCACCGGCACCTTGTGGTTTTCAAGCAGCACGGGGCGACAAAAATAATAGCCCTGAATGAGCGAGAAGCCTTCGGCGCGGGCTTGGGCGTACTGCTCCTGGGTCCCCACTTTTTCGGCCAGAAGCGACGCATGGGCGCCGCTGAGGCGATTGAGGAGTTCCTGGCGTTCCCGATGGCCGGTGGCGAGAAAGTCGATTTTGATGTAATCGGCCAATTCGACAAACGGCTCGATGCCGGGCCTCCAAGTAAAGTCGTCGAGAGCGAGCCGGTAGCCCAAGGCTTTGAGCCGGCGGCAGGACCCCAGCAAGGGCGGCGTGGGCTCGATGGTCTCCAAAATTTCGAGAACGGTGATGGCGGAAGGGAGCACCTGGACCAGGTTTTCGAGGAGCGACTCGCGGGTGCAGTTGACGAAGGCGAGCATGCCGGCTGTCAGCCGGTCGAGACCGAACATCACGGTATTGTCGAGCATGGTGCGCGTGGCCAGGTTGCCGTCGCCGCGAAAGATCTGCTCAGGGCCTTTACGGAAAAGGAGTTCGTAGCCGTGGACGCGGTGACGGAGGTCGAGGATGGGCTGCCGGGCCACATAACGCAGCCCATCCGATGCGGCCGGCGCCCGAACCGCGCAGCTGCCGGCAGGTGTGGTTTGTGTCGCCATGCGCCTTCCCGCTCTGTTTATCGGAGAGCTGCGGGAGAACTTGAACGGCGGCCGAGGCGCGGACATTTGGGGCGCGGGTGAAGATCAGGCGCCCATGAACATCCCGCCATTGACATCGAGGACATGGCCGGTGATGTAGGCAGCGGCGTCAGAGACAAGAAAAGCCACGGCTTGCGCCACATCGACGACGGTTCCGGCTCGGCCAAGGGGGATGGCGTCTAATATCGCCGAGCGTTGCTTTTCATCGAGAATGGCGGTCATGGGTGTTTCGATATACCCGGGGGCGACGGCGTTCACGGTGACTCCGCGCGAAGCGACTTCGCGGGCCATGGCACGGGTGAACCCGATAAGGCCGGCCTTCGAGGCGGCGTAGTTCACTTGGCCGGCCTGACCGGTGCGGCCCACCACGCTGGACAGATTGACGATGCGTCCCCAGCGGTTCTTGAGCATGGGCCCGAGAAGGGCCTGGGTCAAGAGGAATGCGCCGGTGAGGTTGGTGGCGAGCACGCTGTCCCAGTCAGAGCGCTTCATGCGCAGCATCAAACCGTCGTGGGTGACGCCGGCGTTGTTGACCAGAATTTCCACCTTGCCGAAGCGCGCAAGGACGGCTGCGGCTGCGGATTTGATGGACTCTTCGCGGGCGAGATCGAGGGCGAAGGCGGCCGCGCGCCCACCTGCCGCCTCGATTTCCGTCACGGCCTCGGCCAATTTGGATTGGTTGCGCGCCGCCAGAGCGACTGTGGCCCCGTGGCGCGCCAGTTCCAGAGCGCAAGCCCGCCCGATTCCCTGGGATGCCCCGGTAATCAGGGCGATGCGTCCTTCAGAATTTGTCATCGTGCGTTCGAACCCCACGCGCGCAGCCGCGCCCGTTGCTGATTATAGGTGTTTGCGCGGCGATGGCTTGAGCGAATGGGGACGGCAGGATCGGCGACCGCGATGCTTTACTCTCAAAACTGCTGGCCATTGCCGCTATCTTGACGGATTGGGGTAGGTAGACTTGCGCATCGTCCTATCGAATATTGGCACTTTCGGCGATATCAATCCATTGATCGCGATCGCGCTCGAACTGAAGCGGAGGGGACACACGCCGGCGATGGCGTTGCCGGAAGTGTACCGGCCGAAAATCGTGCCGCTGGGGCTGGAGTTTCACGCGTTGCGGCCGGACATCGATCCGACCAACACCATCCTTGTGGAGATGATTTACGACGTGAAGAAAGGTACAGAGCGAGGGCTCCGTGAGTTTCTGTTTCCGGCGCTGCGCCAGACCTACGACGATCTGCTGGATGCGGCCACGCGCCCCGCGCGCGCCGACCTGCTGCTACTGGGCGAGCTGAATTACGCCGGGCCGGTGGTGGCGGAAGCGACGGGCATTCCCTGGGCGAGTTACGTGCTGGCGCCGTTTTCGTTTTTCTCGATTTACGATCCGCCGGTGCTTCCGCCGTATCCGCGCCTGGCGAAGGCCGATAGAACCGTGCCCGGCATGGGGCGAGCCATCCGGCGGGTGGCGCAATGGGTGACGCGCAAATGGCCGGAGCCGATTTACGCCTTGCGCCGCGAGTTGGGATTGCCGCCGGGCCCGAATCCGATCTTTGACGCCAAGTATTCGCCTTACCTGGTGCTGGCTTTGTTTTCGCGGGTGCTGGGCGTGGAGCAAAAGGATTGGCCTGCGCACACGCGGATTACCGGGTTTTGCTTTTATGACGCCGACGCCGGCAATGCGGAGCTGCCGGCGCATCTCAAGAAGTTCCTTGCCGCGGGCGAGCCGCCGGTGGTGTTTACGCTGGGTTCGGCGGCGGTGCTGGCGGCGGGGCCGTTCTACGAGCTTTCAGCGAAGGCCGCCAAGCGGATGGGAGCGCGCGCGGTGCTGCTGATCGGCGCGGATCCGCGCAACCGGCCGCAAGAAAAGCTTTCCGATTCAATTTGCGTGGCGGAATACGCGCCTTATTCGGCGTTGTTTCCGCGCGTGCGGATGGTGGCGCACCAGGGCGGCGTGGGAACCACGGCGCAATGCCTGCGGGCGGGTAAGCCGATGCTCATCATGCCGTTCTCGCACGATCAGCCCGATAATGCGCGGCGCATGAAGAGGCGCAAGGTGGCGCGGGTCATTCAGCGCGCGAGTTATACGCCATCGCGGGTGGCGCGGACGCTAGGGGCCATGCTGGACGAGCCGGTTTACGCGGAACGAGCGCAGAGCCTGGCGCAAGAAGTGGCGCGCGAAGATGGCGTGCGCAGCGCATGCGATGCGCTCGAAGAATTGCAGCACAGGACCTGCGCCGCAAGCAAGGCGCAAGGCTAACTCGAGACCGGGAAGCAGCAGAGACTCTGTGGGTAGATCGCGCGCACACTTGCGGCGGTCGCAGCATTCCAGGCAACCAATTTGAAAAAGCGCTACCCGACTTCTTTGGTAGGGCTGCGCATTTCTGCGCCCACGCGCACCTTTTGTTCCACCAAAGCCCACTTCAATTTCACTTTGATGGAATTTCCAGGCGCCAGATCCCGTTAGGTCCCATTTCGGTGGTCGGTGTAGTTTTTAAACTGGTTTTTAGACTCCTATTTTCAGGGTGCAGGAACGAAGAGCAGCGAAGCCGGCGACCCAACCTCGACGACCTGGTTTGTCGGAGCGATTTCGCCGTTCCCGGCGATCGTAAACACCGTCACAGTGTTTGAAGCTTCATTTCCCGCCAGCAGGTACTTCCCACTGGGATCGAGAACAAAGTTCCGCAAAACCCTTCCGCCCGACGGCACAAACTGCAACTGCTTCAGCAATCCGGTTGTCCTGTCGATTTGGAACACCGTAATTCTGCCATCGGCCTGTTCAACCGGCCCACCTTCAGGGCCCTGGTTCGACGTATAAAGATACCGCCCGGTGCGATCGATCTGGATCTCTGACCCCTGATCGATCCCCGTGAAGTCAGGGGGCAGAATCGAGATCGTCTGGATCGGCGTAAGGCCGCCGTTCGTGGCGTCATAAGAAAACGCCACGACGCTCGTTCCCATCTCGCACAGCGCATAGGCAAACCGCGCGCCTGCGCCAAAGGCGAAATGCCGCGGCCCCAGCCACGGTTTGACCGCCGCATAAGCCGGATCGTTGGCGATGATTTTGCGGTTCGCCAAATCGATCTTGTAGATAAAAATCTTGTCGAGTCCCAGGTCGGGCACGAACAGAAAGCGGTTGTCCGGTGAGACCACCGCCTCGTGCGCGTGAGGCCCCTGCTGCCGCGCCGGATTGACGCTCGACCCCTGGTGCTGGTCCATGGCCGTCATGGCGCCAATGCTCCCGTCGTCCTCGATGGCAAAGGACGCCACACTCCCGCTCCCGTAATTGGCCACAAAGAGAATCTTGCCCGTGTTATCCAGGATCAAATGGGTCGGGCCTCTGCCCCCCGAAGGCATGCTATTCAGAAACGTGAGCGCCCCGGTCTTGGGATCGATCGAGAAGCTGCTGACCGATCCACCGCGCAGGTTGGGCGGGCCTTGCCTGTTGCCCGATTCCGTCACCGCATAGAGATGGTGGTGCGCGGGACCGGTGACGAGAAACGACGGGTTCGCAATCTCGGCCGCCAGCCCCACCGCCGTCAAGGTCCCGGTTTTCTCGTCGAAGCGGAACTGATAGATTCCCTTGCTGTCATGCCCCGTGTACGTTCCCACATAGACAAAGTAGCGTTCATGTTGTGCGCTGTCCGCCGCCAGCGCTTTCTGCGGCGCCATTCCCGCCATTGCGGCCATAGCCACTCCCATGATTCCCGGCGCAACCCGCAGGCACGCCTTCCCAATCATCCAGCCTGCAATCCGCATCTCTCCTCCAATCGAACATCTGCTTGATCGCCAAAGCAGCCGCGGTCAAAAGCCGACAGGAAGGCGCTCCTTCCACGACCTGCGCGCTCGAAGCGAACAAGCAACAAGCTCTCCCACTGAATACCACACGGAATCGGCCAGGATATAAACAGGTTCTGAGAACCTACCGAAAAGCTGTTTTCATCGTCTGCCGACATCCTCGAATTTTACTCAAACGCCCTACTAACTTGATCCCTTGTTCCCTCAGTCCCTTGGTCCCTTTTCCGATTCCGGCTGTGCCGCGTTCGGTAGACTCAAAAACAGATGGGTGCAATGGACGAAAAGGCGCGGGGACGGCAGTTCTGGCTCAGATTTCTGCTGGTTCTCGGCATGCTTTGGGGAACCGTCCCCTTCATCACCACGCCCTTCATCACGCGCGGAGCGAACTTCACCGTCTTCGACATCGTCGCTTCTGTCTTCAACTCCCTCACCATCCTACCCGCCTGTGTTCTGGCCTTCTGGCATCGCCGCACGGCCTGTCTGTGGCTCACGGTCGATGGAGTCCTGCTGGTGATCGCTCTCGGCACGTTTATCCGGCGCACCGGGCAATTCCGTTCCGATACCATTGTCGGCGTCGCCGCGCCCATTGCCCTGGCGCTTTTCCTCGATTATGTCGAGGCGCGCCGGTGGCCGTCGGCGGTGAACCCGCGCAAGGCCAAAGCCCAGGCCAAATCCCAGGTTCGATAAGCGGCAAAAGGCGTGGGAGCGCCGCGCCGGCTGCCTTCCGCAAATCGCGCCAGCCAAAGGGGTTTCGGGCGGGTCTTGGATGCCCCGGAAGCGGTATCTCGTTCGCCACGGCCGGTGATATACTCACAGGTCGGGCGCGTGCCTGCGCCGCTATTCTTCATCACCGTCGAGGTTTTTATGTCCGGCCATTCGAAATGGGCCACCATCAAGCACAAAAAAGGCGCGTTGGACGCCAAGCGGGGCAAGATTTTCACGCGGCTCATTAAGGAAATCACCATTGCCGCCAAGGGGGGCGGCGACCCGGACGGCAATCCGCGGCTGCGCACCGCGGTTCTGGCCGCCAAGGCGGAAAATATGCCCGCTGAGAACATCAAGCGGGCGATTCAGCGGGGAACGGGCGAACTCGAAGGCGTCAATTACGAGGAGATTTCGTTTGAGGGCTACGGCCCGGGCGGAGTGGCCATCATCATCGAGGTGCTGACCGACAACCGCAATCGCGCCGTCAGCGAGATCCGGCACACCTTCGCGAAAAACGGCGGCAAC
>JASHUH010000614.1 GCA_030040115.1 Acidobacteriaceae bacterium
AAGTTCTTCGCCGCCTGCACGCCGGACGAGTATCTCCTCTTCCAGTTTTTCCTCCACTCGGGCTTCCGCGACGGCGAAGTGCGCCACGCGCACTGGACCGACATCGACTTCAATCACGGGACCGTGAAGGTCAAGCACAAGGAAGCCACCCGGTCCACAGGCTGGAGCTTCGATCCGAAGAGTAGGCGTACGCGCGAGGTCCCTCTGCCTGACTTTCTCGTGAACCTCTTGCGTGAGGCCAAGAAGGGATCGAAGTCCAAGCTGATCTTTCCGTCGAAGCCGCACTCGAAGGCTCCCAAGGCGCGTCCCGGCGGGAAACCCTCCGACGAGTTTCTGGACTATTGCAAGGCCATTGCTCTGCGCGCTGGACTGAACTGCGGTGACTGCGAAAACGCGGCGGGCGAAATCTGCGCGGTCGCGCCGTGCTGCGAACAGTTCTACCTGCACAAATTCCGCGCCACCTTCGCCACCATGCACCTGCAGGGCGGCGTGGACATTCTGACCGTCTCGAAGTGGCTGGGGCACAAAGAGCTCAAGACGACTATGCGATATTTGACAGCCGCTCGCGGTGAGGACGTACGGAAGAAGGTGAACGCCGGACAGTTGGCAAGATCATTTTCTCCTCCAGCCAAATCAAAACGGCGGCCGCGTCAAAGCGCACCGAAGAGCCGATCTTGAGATGCGGAATTTGATTGCTGGCGGCGAGCTTGTATATCTCCCTTTCGCTCAAGTGGAGGACTTCGGCGAGCTCCCGGACTGTCATCGCTGAACGACGCGCTTTGAGATCTTCAAGCATCTTCCACTCTCCTTCCTCGGCTGGCCGCCCTGTGGAGACCTGTGCAAAACACGGGCCTTTCTGTTCAAGATTCGTTCAACCGGAATCAAACTGTCCAATATCTAAAAGAGATGCCGGGCCATGCCTTAAAGAGATGACCATGAGAACGGAAATTTTCAGCCCAAATTCTTGGGTTTCCGGGGGTTTCCGGCGAATGGAAAGGACTCTTGCGTAGCTTTGAAACGTTCTTTGGAATCTGCCGGTCTTTGCATTTCTGCGACAGGGAACTTTCGCTCCAGTTCACGGAGTAACAGCGGGAGTGCCATTTGTCCCGGCCCCGGCCGATACGCAATCGCTGAATCGACAGTCCAGTTGACACCGTGAATCGGTCGCGTGGTCAACTCTGCATCGAGCGGTTCATGTTCCCGGATAAGCGCAAAGCAAATCTTTTCTTTGACCATCCATTGCACATGCCCAGCGTTGAATGTGGGATTGGAAATGCGAGGGACAATTCCTTGTTCCTCCAGCATCTCAATCAATCGGGCATGAGCGCGCGGATGGTGCCGGGGATCGCTGAAGATTCCGAGCTGGCCGGTCAGCAGTTCTGGTCCCAGGGATTCCTGCTGGGCCAGCAGATCGTCTTTGCGAATGCACACGACCAGTTTTTCGTGCATAACCGGCTGGATAAGGACGCCTTCCTGATTGACTGGAAGTGTCACGAGAGCTGCGTCAATATCCTCAGCACGGAGTCGATCAATCAACGCCTCTGTATCTCCGCTTTCTGGTTCGATGTCGCCCTTCGAGAACAGATCCCGATAAGTCTGTGTGACAGTCTGAAGTACCTGGTGTTCAACGAAGGGAGAGAAGCCAAGGCGGAAAGGACGAGCGGCGCTCTGTTGCATTGCCCGCACAGCTTCAACGACTTCTTGCCGCATATCGAGCAAATTATGAGCGAAGCCTAGCAAGGACTCTCCCGCGACGGTTAGCTTGGCGATACGATGTACCGTGCATTTGCCCTTGCCCCTGCGCTCGACTCTCTGGAAGACGTGAATGTCGAAGACATCTTCGATCTCGCCGATTTGCCGGCTAATAGCAGATTGAGCTACATGCACACTTTGAGCTGCGGCGGTAAAGCTGCCTGTTTCAGCAACTGCAATGATGTATCTCAGGTGACGGAATTCCAGATGGTCGAAAACACTCATAAAACCAGCCAAGGCAGCAGAATTTCGCAACTGGGGTCATGGTCACCATTGGCATCTCTTGTTTAATGAGGCGTTCGTTCTGATTTCTACCGGCCGAGTTTGTTACTGCCCCACTTTTCCCGTTCGAAGAGATACTCAATCATCGTAAGGTGGAACGAGCGATGGTCCTCTTTAGCGATTTTGGGCACGCCTGCGTCTGGAGCGGGCCTCATGCCGCAACCGTTCTGTTGGACTATCTTGCCGTGGTCTGTTGTTGCCAACAAGTTGGGATGACCACTCTGCATCGAGTCCACGGAAACGACCTCCTGATGATTCGAAAACAAGTTGCGAAAACACTTCAACTATCGTTCAATCTCTAGATGCTCGGCTTCTCCCAACCATTTTTGCGTACAAGCTGCGGGCCTCGCTCCAGATTTTGTCATCAGACGCTCAGTACTGGATAAGGAGAGTCCCGAATTAACGCATATGTCAGATCCCGCAAGCGTCCAAATGAGCCCAACAGGGGACTTCTTCCGATAATCAGTACATCCGCGTCCAACAGTAGCGCAGCCTCAAGGATGGCATTTTTCACTTGACCGGACGCAACATGAACCGCGGCGTCCGAACCAACGAGTCGTTGAAGGTCAGAGATGCGCGCTAACGCTTCGCGCTTTTCACCCGATCGAACATTCTCTTCAAGGACGAGGTCAATAGTTGATTCAGGTTCTCCGCCTTGCAGTGCATGGATAATTGTGAGTTTAGCTTGAACTTTCCGGGCGATCTCATCGGCAAAGCGAAGGACTCTCTCAGAATCGGAACCGAGTCCAATTGCGCATACTAACTCCCGGTGTCTTGGAGGCCGAGGCGCGATTGTCTCCGCATGCTTGGTGGTCAAAACAGGACAGTCCGCATCGTTCAAGACTTTGGCGGTAGTAGAACCGAGCAACATTTGTCGAAATCTTCCGGAGTGCGTTGGCATGGTGATGAGATTGAATCCGCCTTCTCTTGCGACGCGGGCGATTTCTGTCGCAGTGTCGCCCGAAGCCAGAATTCTTGAATGCCCGATACTTGGAAACTCGCTAGTCAAGAACTTGTCTAGTCTAGTCCGGCCTATGCCCAAGTGTTCCTCTGCGACCTCGGTCATCGGCCTCAAGTAAAGCTCCATGCCCGTCTGAAGGAGGTTGTAGTTAGCAGGATCGACAACATGAATCAGAGATACCTCTGCCCCGTGGACAGCCGCTCCTCGTTTAACATATTCGGCCATTGCAACACAGGAATGTGAGAAGTCAACCGGGAATGGAATTTTCTTGATCAGTGACATTGGGGGCTACCGTGGAATTCTTGATGGACGCGATGCCGAACGATTGTGATAAAAGGTGGCTCAGCTTTTTATCTTTCCCTCGAGTTCGAGTTTGGCCTGAAACCAATCATCTAGATCTTGCCCATGATTGCTGCCACGTTCGAGATAAATCTCGAACGCGCGGAGACGAATCAGATCTTCGGATGGAGCTAACTTGTTGGCTTCTACTAGACCACCGATTTCGACCTCATTCGGCAGACTACTCTTCGAATTGCCTAGCGGTTCACAACTTGCCTTCATATTCATTACTCCTCTGGTTCTGAGAAACTCCGCCTACTTTTTATCGAAGGCGCGAACGAAGTAGACTCAAGCGAGTGCGCTTAGCTCGCAGGACGATCTTTAAGGAATGTCCCTTCTCGCAACTCATTAAATGCCTTCTGCAACTCTCCTTGCGTGTTCATAACAATCGGCCCATACCAGGCGACTGGCTCTTCTAGGGGCTTCCCTGAGACCAGCAAGAAACGAATCCCCTCGTCACCGGCTTGAACGGTTACCTCATCCCCACTGCCGAAGAGGATCAGTGAGCGATTGTCCGCCTC
>JASHUH010000615.1 GCA_030040115.1 Acidobacteriaceae bacterium
TAGCAAAGCCGGAAGATTTGGACCGCGTATTGAGTGGATACGAAGATCCCTTGCATGGATGCCTTGATCCGACTTGTGTGCAGTTTTCCGAGGGGCGTATTCGTGAAGAAAAGAAACGAATCGATCTCTATATCTGGATGGACTTTCTGAAGCCAGACAAGATTCGCCCGCGGCGATATTTCTTTGGAAATCCGGAAACTCGGGAATCTGTTTGCGATCTCCTCGGGATTGACCCGACAAGGATAAAAAACATTCCGCCTGCGGCGTAAGGCAAAGCACCATGACCACCAAACGCAAAACCAAAGGCGCGTACATGATTTCGGCGGTGGCCGAGATGTACGAGATTCATCCGCAAACGCTGCGCCTCTACGAGCGTGAGGGGTTGCTCAAGCCCTCGCGCACCGAGGGCAACACGCGGCTCTACACCGATGACGACCTGGAGCGGCTGGAATTCATCCTCAACCTGGCGCGCGACCTGGGCGTGAACATCGCCGGGATCGCGATCATCCTGCAGATGCGAGAGCGGATGGAGGAGATGAACCGGCAGATGCAGAGTTTCGTGGAGTACGTCCGCACCGAGATGCTGGGTCGCTTTCAGCAGGCGCAGCCGGGCGCGCCGGGGGCCATCGTTGCCCTACGCAAGGCGGTGATGACGAGGGATGGCGGGGCGGCCAAGGCGGGTGCAGCGAAAAAGCCATAGGTCGCGCGTTGTTTTCAAAACCGCGCTCTGCGTTTCCCCGGCTTTTGCCGGGACCGGCGGTCAAAGCCGCGCTTGAGCGCATTCGACTATGCTTAAACGTGCATGCTTTACGCACTTCTGGCATTGGCGGTTTTCGGCTTGGTCACCTCCACAGTCTTCGCCGCGCTGGTGCTCGTGGCTGTGCCCGGCTACTTGCGGGAAAGGGAACTGGCGCTCAGCGAATTGGCGGCGCGGCCGGGGTTCACGCCGCCGCTGAGCCTGCTGAAACCCGTATACGGGGCGGAGCCGGGGCTTGAGCGGCGCCTGGCTACTTTTTTCGAGCAAGAGTATCCCCACTACGAGATCCTGTTTTGCGCGCGCACCGCCGATGACGCGGGTCTCAAAGCAGCGCGGCGCGTGTCAGAGCGTTTCCCGCAGATTCCCGCCAAATTTATCTTCCTGGGCGGAGAGCCCCCCTATAGTAACGCCAAAGTGGCTTCGCTGGAGTTGATGGAGCGCGAAGCGGCGCATGGAATTCTGGTCATCAGCGACAGCGACGTGCAAGTGACGCCGGAGTATCTGCGCGCCGTTGCCGCTCCCTTTGCCGACCCGCGCGTGGGCGCGATGTGCTGCCTCTATCGCGGTGTGGCCGCGGAGCGAGGCTTGTGGGCGCGGCTCGAAGCCGTCGGCATGAGCGTGGAAATGACGGCTGGGGTATTGGCGGCGCGCTTAATGGAGGGGATGCAGTTTGTGCTGGGGCCCACCATGGCTTTCCGTCGCGAGACGATCGGACGCATGGGGGGCTTCCGGGTGACGGCCGACTACTGCTCCGATGATTTTGTGCTCGGCAACCAAACCTTCAAGCTGGGCGAAAGGGTGGTGCTGAGCCATTACGTGATCGACCACATCGTGCTGAACTCAAATTTCGCCGCTTCGATGAAACACCAGACGAGGTGGATGAAGTCGACGCGCTTCTCGCGTCCCAAGGGGCATTTGGGCGCTGGACTCACCTTCAGCATGCCCTTCGGCGTACTGGGATGGGCGGCCGCCGCTTGGCTGGGACATCCGGGTTGGGGACTGCCACTCTTGGTTTGGTCGCTGCTCAGCCGGCTTGCGTTAGCCGTGTGCGTAGGCCGGCGCGTCGTCGGCGACCCGAGCTGGTTCGGTCTGTTGGCCCTCTATCCCCTGCGCGATCTGATGGGCTTCGGGTTTTGGGCCGTGAGCTATCTCAACCGTCGCATCCTGTGGCGGAATCAGGTTTACGAGTTGTTCTCGGGCGGAAAAATGCGCGTAGTGCGGTACCGCGAAACCAGAGATACTATATCCCGCCAGGCTCCCTAGCGGCCAAAGGAATTCGGGCGCTCGCGCCTCCTTCGAGCGGCCGGTCGGTCCACAGGGTTTTGTCGGCGATGGAGCGGACCGGATAAAGACGGCCGGCGAGGAGTTGCTCGGCAGGCGGCCGCTCCGTGTCCTCGGCGAAGAGCCACTTGCGATTGCCCTTGCCCCACATGGCCGCGAGCTGCCGGTCACTGAGAAAAATGTCCGGCGCATCAGGGTAGCAGGAGCCCCAAAGCAACGTGGTTCCCTCGCCGTGCTGGCCGCAGCGGGGTTCGACTTCGAGCGCCAGCCCTTTACGGAAATGGTCGGTATAGAAGATGACCGAAGAGGCGTAGGACTGGTCTCCATAAACAATGAAGGTATCGGTCGGCGCGCCGTCGCGGATCATGATATCCGCCAGTTGCTTGGAACTGAGCATGGGCTCGAAACGCGCGAAGGCGATATGCGCCGCAACGAGAAACGCCGTCATGGTGAGAGCGATGCTGATGGTGGAGGCCATGTGCCGGCGCTTGAGGCGCAAGGCCACGCCCACGACCGGACCGACCAGCAGTGCGATGGCGGCGAGGACCGCCGGCAGGCGGAGAGCGGCGAACGAGGGCCCGGTCAAATCGAAGAGGTGCGACATGGCGAGGGTGTAGTCGGCCACGTCGCGATGCGCCAGCAGTGTGCCGATATCGGCCACGGAGGGTAAATGACGCGATTCCCAGAGGCCCCAGCCAAGGATTGCCGCTGACAGGACTCCCATGCCGGCAAAGGCGATTTGTCCGCCGGTGAGCCAGGCGGTTGAAAGGATCGGGCGTCCGCCGTCGGCGGAATGGCGCTCCTCGGCCTCGGCGATCACGCCGGCAATGAGCATCAGCAGAGGCGTCCACACCGGGAAAGTGTAGTACTCCTGATTCGTCGAAATCGCGAAGAAGATGAGGGTCACCGCTGAGAAGAGGCTCAGCAGCCACACAGAATGGATGCGGAACCTGAGCCGCAGCGCATAACCGCCAACATCCTTGCGCAGACCGTTCTGGCGGTAGAAATCGAGGGATTGTCCCGCATCGTGGCGCAACCGCTGCATCCAGCGATGGCGCGTTTTCCACGCCACCGCCATGGCCGCCGGCAGGAATAGGCTCCAGGGGAAAAGCCAGGCGATGTGCGTCAGCCAATACCAAAGCGCGGGAAGCTTGTTGTAATCGTGCGGGTAGCGCTCGCCGAGGAAGCGCAGGAAGTGCTCGTTAACGAAATAGAAGTAAAAGAAGCCGTGCACATTGCCCAGGGTAGGATGGTTGCCGACGGGGTGGCCCTGATCCGGATTGGCGATGCCGCAGAGAATGTGCCAGGGCGCGCAAATGGCCAGAAACAGGAGAAAACCCGAGATTGGCTTGAGCGCGCGCCAGCGTCGCCATTGACCGGTGATGATCAAATAGGGGATGGCCGCGCCGAAAAAGAACACGATCGCGATGAGCCCTTTGGTGAGCAGAGCGAGAGCGACCGAGGCCCACATCCAGTAAAGGCGCTGGGGACGATCTTGCTCGAGCCCGGTGATCAGGCAATACAGGCCGAGCAGAAAGAAAAAACTAAGAATGGCCTCGGGAATAATGAATCGCGTGAAGAGGAAGGGGCCGATGGAGGTGAGCACGCCAAGGCCCGCATAGAAACCGGTGCGGGGTCCCCACGCGCTGTAGACCCAGAGCCAGGAAAGCCAGGTGAGACCCAGGATCGCGAAGGCGTTTGGCAGATGGGTGGTGAAGGCGTCTTCGAGACCGGTCATGCGGTAGAGGACGGCGACCGTCCAGTAGGGCAGCGGAGGTTTTTCGATGTAGCGAATGCCATCGATTTTGGGCGTGATCCAGTCGCCGCTCTCGGCCATGTATTGGGCGCATTCGGCATGCGCCGCGTCCACGTCGTCGAGCAGCGGCGGAGTGAAAAGAGAAGCCACGTAAACAGCGATGAAAATTCCCGCAAAAAACAGCCACGCCGCACGCGTAGAGGGCGCTTGCCGCGGCCGCTGAAGCGTCGATGCGCCGTTGCTGGCTGTCGAAGCGGCCATCGTTTCAAGAATAGCAGCCGTGTGCGTGCGTACCTGCCGACGCGCAAAGCCCATGACCAGGAGTGCGGTGCATGTTTGGTTCCTTCTCCGGCGGCAAGCGAGCGGCGAACACTTGCTGCAGCGATGCTGCGGAGTTGCTCGATGCGCCGCCAACATCGCCGCCGGCTCGCCACCGTCATGTATCTTGGCGGTGAGATCATTTTTTTGCTTGCGGAGCATTTCATCATCGCTTATGCCTACCTTCGCTGCTATTGATGTGGGTTCGAATTCTTGCCGGATGAAAATCGCCAAAGTAGTGTCGCACCGTTTGAAGACCTTGGCCGAAGACCGCGAGGTGACGCGATTGGGCACAAGCGTCTTCGATACGGGGCTGGTCTCGCCGGAGGCGATGGCGACCACGCTGCGTGCGCTGAAGCGCTTCCAGCGCGCGGTGCAGGCGCATGGAGTGGATCGCATCCGCATGGTTGCCACTTCGGCCATGCGCGACGCGCGGAACGCTGCCGCTTTTCAAGCCTGGGTGACGGCGGAGACGGGCTGGAATCTCGAGGTGATCTCCGGGCTTGAGGAGGGCCGGTTGATTCACTTGGGCGTGACCGGTGGCGAACCGGGCGCGGGCGGACGTGTGCTGCTGCTCGACTTGGGCGGAGGGAGTTGCGAGATTACGCTTTCCGAGCACCGGCGCATCAAGGAAACCGTGAGCCTGCCGTTGGGAGCGGTGCGGCTGACGGAGCAATTTTTGAGCGCCGATCCGGCGCCCTCGGACGGGCTGGCTCAGATGCGGCACTTGATCGCGCGCGAGCTGCGCCGCGCGCACCGCAGAATCCGGCCGGAGCAGGTGTTCTTGACCATCGCCACTTCAGGCACGGCCGCCGCGCTTTCCGCGGCCTGCGCCAACGGAGCGGCGGGAAGCGGCAGTCACTTCAATCCCCGGCGCGCATCGGCAGGCGGCGCGGCGCGTTCACCCATGCTGGCCGGCATGACGTCCACACGGGCGGTGCGCAAATTAGCCAACAAGCTGGCCGGTATGACATTGCCGGAGCGCGAAGCGGTCCCAGGAATCGGCCCGCGCCGGGCGGAGATCATTGTCGCCGGCTCGCAGGTGTTTGCCGAGTTGCTGGAGGGCTTCGGCCTGCCAGGTTTCCGCTATTCGCCGCTGGGGTTGCGCGACGGCATTTTGGCCCAGATGCTGGCCGAGCAGGACGCGCGGGCCAATGTGCATCGGGAGTTCGAACATGAGCGCTGGGAGAGTGTGCTGGCGACGGCGCGGCGATATGGTGTGGATCCGCGGCAAGCGGAGCCGGTGCGCGCCCACGCGCTGCAGCTCTTTCGGGAGTTGAAGACCCTGCACGCGCTCCCGCCCGAATACCAAAGCTGGCTGGCCGCGGCCGCCATCCTACGCGAGACCGGCAAGTTCATCAACCATCAGGGGCATCACCGGCACACGCAGTACATTGTTTCAAGCTCCGAGATTTATGGGTACACACAATTGCAGCGGACCGTGGTTTCGGCCATTGCGCGATACCTGGGCAAGAGCCGGCCGGAGCCGGGCGACCGCGCCATGCGCAACATTCCCGCCGAGGAGCACAAGGACGTTCACCGCGCAGTCGTGCTGCTGCGGCTGGCCGAAGCGCTCAATCAAGACCGCGCCAGCGATGTGCTCCAGGTGGCCGTCAAAGTGTATCCCAAGCGGGTTTACCTCGAAGTGCAGCCGGGGCGAACCGGCGCCGAGCTGGAACTGTGGTCGCTGCGCAAAGAGGCCGATTACTTCCGCGAGGTTTTCGGACGCGAGCTTTTTGTGACGCTGGCGTAGATGGCGCGCGCGGAGCGGGGATCGATCAGCCACTGCAGCCGCGCCGGATGGTGGTCCAGGTCCACGCGGGCGATGGAGCCCTTGCGCATACGGATCGCCGCGCCGCCGTTTCCGGTGATCAGCCTGCCGAGGAACTGGAAGGTATTGGGATTGTGGCCCACGACGAGGATGCTGTCACGGCCGGCGTAATTGGCCAACATTTCTTGAAAATCGGTGTAAGTCGCATCGGGACCAAGCGCCGGGCTGATGTCGACTTTGGCGTCGTAGCCGAGTTCCGTTCCCACCAGTTGCGCGGTTTGCAGGGCGCGCTTGAGGGGGCTGGAAACCACCACTTCCACCTGGGCCTTGACCGCGCTCAACAGGCGCGCCATCAACATGCATTGCTCCTTACCCTCTTTGACCAGGCCGCGCTTGGAGTCAAGAAGCGGATTCCCGCGGAAGGTTCCCGCATCGGCATGGCGCATGAGGTAGAGGATCATGGTGAGAGGGGCCCGGCGAATTCAGCCTGGGGATGGCGGGTCGTCCAAAACACCATTTTAACACGATTACAACATTTGGCCGCTGGGCTTACCCAATGGAAGCCTCACTTACCATCTAAGATTTCTGGTTTTCAACGGCGAAACATCGAGATCTTGCCAGTAATCGAGCGGCGGGTCTGCAGTGACGACGCTGCCCCTTGCTGATTTGCCCAACTAGGACATCTATGAATCGCGCCGATCGGATTTGAGCAGCGGCCTCAGTAACTCCACAAAATCCGTTGTAACTTCTCGCCGAAGATCCAGTAGCTGGCGCCGCCAACTGACATTGCCGGGATTCGCGAACGCGCTGCTGAGAGTTCCAGGAGGCGGAAAGCGTCGCCGGTGCTGCTATTTTTCCACAGCTAAGGGCTCCATATTCGGCCAAGTTCGGCTTTAAGGACCATTTTTGAGCCTTTCCGGCGAGTTACGTCAGCTTGAGAGAAAATAAATCCTTTTCACTCAAAAATAATCCTTGCACGAAAAATCAAAATGGGCTGTACAATCTCCAAAAGGAGTCACATGGCCGGCGATATGCAATTAACATGCAGCGATTGTGGGCAGGAGTTTACCTTCAGCGCTGCCGATCAGGCGTTCTTTCAGGAACGTGGTTACTCGACCCCGAAGCGGTGTAAGCCTTGCCGGATGGCGAAGAAGGCTGATCAGGGGGGATCCGGCTACCGTTCGGCTCCGATGCAGGGAACGCCTGTTATCTGCTCGGGCTGCGGACAGCCAACGACCGTGCCTTTCGAGCCGCGTGGAGACCGGCCCGTCTATTGCCGGGATTGCTACCAGGCGCGGAAAGGTAGTGGCGGCGGCATGTCGCGTTCACGAGCGCGTCAGCAGGCATAAGCGCAGTCCGGCAGTTCCGATTCGATGCACCTTCTGCCCAGTGTTTGGCGGCCATTGAGCGGATTTGGGAGGAGGGGCTGTTTTTGTGGGGCAGACCGGCTTCCGCGGCGCGAGCGGCGCACCTGATCGCAACGAAATAAGGCGACGCGGTTAGCCGCCGGGCGTGACGTCTCCTTGCCGCATTTTTCACCGTTTGCCCGCAAATTAAGAAGCGGGCTGTACCAGCGTTTGGTCCAAGATGTCCCGGCTTGCGCTTGGGGATGGACAGCGCTCGCATGTCCCGATACACTGCCCCCACGGGATTTCCTATTCTATATTCAAGCTGCGAGGGCGATCCCCGACCGCATGTGTGTTCGACTTTCCTTTACGAGAACTGCATCGGAGGACTTCGAGCGCGACCGCTTGCCGGTGCCGCTGAGGGCTTCCGAAGCCGTGACCGCGCTCTGCGCGCGCCAGCGCGCCCGTGACTTTTCCGATAGCTGTGAAATCTGCATCCTGGATCCCGCCAACGCCGGGCGCCGCGGGCGGTTTACTGCGTCCCTGCGGCGTCCCATGTTTACCCAAGGAGGCGCTGCGAGATGAGCAGTGTGCTCTTGGAAGCGCGGGGGCTGCACAAAAGTTATGACGGAGGGCGCATCGAGGCGCTGCGCGGCGTGGATCTGGCCATTGGCGCCGGCGAGTACGTGGCCATCAGCGGGCCCAGCGGCAGCGGGAAATCCACCTTGCTTCAACTGCTGGGGGGGCTGGATACGCCGAGTCTAGGCGAAGTCCTGTTTGAAAATGCCCGCCTGGGATCGGCGATCAATCTCGATGTATACAGGTCGTGCAAGGTGGGCTTCGTTTTTCAGGCTTTTTATCTGCTGCCCACGCTCCGCGCCAGCGAAAACGTGCAAGTGGGCATGTTAGCGCGGCCGCTGGGCGCCAATCATCGCGCGGAGCGGGCGCGGGAACTGCTGACGGAGATGGGACTCGGCGACCGGCTGCGTCATTATCCCAACGAGCTCTCCGCCGGCGAGCGTCAACGCGTGGCCATTGCCCGAGCGCTGGCGAACGATCCCGCCATCCTGCTGGCCGATGAACCCACGGGTAACCTGGACAGCGTGAATTCCGCACGCATCATGGAGATTCTGATCGGCATTCAGCAAACGCGGGGCATGACGCTTATCGTGGTGACCCACGAGAACGAAATCGCCGCCGCCGCGCCCCGCCACATTCGCATCCGGGACGGGAGAATTGAGAGGTGACGCGGCGCGGAAGCTGGTTGTGCGCGCTGTCGGCGCTGCTGATGGCGGTCGCGCCCCCGGCGCGGGCGGCGAGTATCCATGTGTTGCTGGCCGCCGAGCGGCAACGGATCCAAAGCGCGGATTACCGCGTAAGCGGCCGGTTGGTGCGGGTGAATGCTGACGGCGCCCGTATGAGCGATGGACTCTCGATTGAGGCGCGCGCATTTCCGGGAACATTGCGCATTCTGATCAAGGTGACTTCGCCCGCCAAGGCCCGCGTTCATCTTCTCCTCGAGACGCACTACGATGGCCGGACCGCGATCGAAATGGCTCGTCCCGGCGATCGCGAGCCCACTCCGCTGCCGTTCGACAGATGGAGCGACGGGCCGCTCGGCAGCGGCTTCAGCTACGAGGACTTTTTAGAGCAAGAATATTTTTGGCCAGTGCAGACTGCAGAGGGCGAGGCGAAGTTTGGCGCGCGCGACTGCGATGTGGTGGTGAGCGAGCCGGGTTCGGAAGACCGGACGCACTACACCCGGGTGAAGACATGGCTCGACCACACCATCGGCTTCCCAGTGTATGCGGAGAAAACCCTGCAGGGAACCCGCGTGGTAAAGGAGTTTACCTATTTCGGCTTGCGTCACAATGAGGGGGTGTGGTCGGCTAGCCAAGTGGAAGCGAAGGTGCGCGGCGAGCCCGGATCGACTCTGCTGATCATTGAAGGCGGCAGCGCTAAGGCCAACCTCAAGCTCGGGGACTTCAGCCCAGCCCAACTCACGCGCTTTTAAAGGGCGCGTATCCAGGATCGTTTATGTTAGTTTTCGCGCTCGGAATCGTGGTTGCCGCTGCCGGCTTGGTGGCCGCAGGAGTCTTGTATCAGTGGTTGGGCTGCCGCCGTGACCGCCTTCTCTACGCCAACGACGGGCGCTGGGTCACGATCGGGCGCGGATCGAGGCTTTACCTGCTGGAAAAAGGATCAGGCGGCCCCACGGTTCTTTTTGAGTCGGGAATCGCGGCGACCAATTTGAATTGGCGACGCGTTCAGGATACGGTGGCCCAGTTTACGGGGACGGCGTCGTACGATCGCGGCGGACTGGGATGGAGTAGCCCCTGCCGCTCGCCGCGCACTCCCGGCAACATCGCCGTGGAGTTGCACGCCATGCTGGAGCGCGCCGGAATCAAGCCGCCCTTCATTCTGGTGGGGCATTCGTTTGGCGGGCTGGTGATGCGCCGCTATGCGTTAATGTACCCGGAAGAAGTGGCGGGTGTGGTGCTGGTGGATCCGATGCGCTGCGAAGAATGGCCGCCGCTGGACCCCAGCAAACAAAGCGATCTGGATCGAGGCAGGAAGCTCATCGGCATTGCCGCGCCAATCGCGTGTTGCGGGTTGGCGCGACTGGCCGTGTCATCGCTGTTTTGCCGTTCGGGAGAGCTATCGAACCGCCTGGCAGGCGTGGCCGGCGCCGGCGGCCGGCATGTGCTGGCGCGCCTCAAGACTGAAGTGGGCAAGATGCCGCGTCAGTTGTGGCCCGTGGTGGCGGCGCACTGGTCCCGGCCCGGGTTCTATTGGGGTATGCGCAGCCATATTGAATCCATCCCCGACACCGTCAAAGAGATGCACGCTGCGGCTCCCATCCGCGAAATTCCGGTGACGGTGTTGACGCCGGGCCGGGCCACTCCACTGACCGACGCGCATCTCGATCGCATTGGCGACCGGGTGCAGCAAGTGATCGCGCCGGCCAGCGCCCATTGGATCCATCTTGACCAGCCGGAACTGGTGGTTGACTCGATTCGCGCCATGGTTGCGGCGGCGGCAGAGCCCGTCGCAGCGACGGTCTGACCCCAGCCCTCTGGCCCATTCTCATCATGCGTGTCGCGCGACACTTCGCGTGCTCCCGGCCGGAGACTACACTCGGTCCATCGCAGCCTGCAAAGGGACCAGGGGCGGCGCTCCCAGTGAGCTCGGCGCCCGTTCTTGGCAGTGAACCACGGGAGAAGGACATGGAAGTGAAAGTTTCGCAGCTCGAAGGCGTCAAGTTTGTCATC
>JASHUH010000616.1 GCA_030040115.1 Acidobacteriaceae bacterium
GGGCGTCGGGCAGCGCCCGCCCGATGATGACGCTCATCGAGTAATCGAGATACGAGCGCCGCATCTCCTCTTCGATATTGATGGGGATCAGGTTGGTTCCCCCGGGGGGCGTGCCGCCATCGAGAGAAAGTTGGGGATTTTGATCGTCTGCCATAGGGTTCTTTGAGATTCGCAGAAGGGCGGCAAAAGGACCGGTGAAAGCGGGGCCGGGATCCGCGAGCTCTAGCTTTATTTTACCCGGCGTAAAGCCGAATTAGCAAGCCGAGAATGAGGATTAAGGGCTCTATTTTCGTTGAGGTTACGAAAATCCATATAGCGAACTTATGGGATCGTGGTCCAGGTTGATTTTCCCACCTAAAAAAGTGTTCCGGCGGCGCTTTTCTCACCTTGTTCGGGAGCTTTTGCGTAAGTCCCTATCGGGTGATTGACAAAGATTTCGCGGCGGCACTATTGTGTGTAGGTTTTTGGGGAAAGGAAGGAAGAACATGGTGGCGTATTTCCAGCTTCAACCCGCGGAATCGGACCTTCAACAGCTCGCCGATGAGTATTGGCAGAAGACCGGCGAAAAGGAACACGAGCTTGAGAAAGCCGCCTTTGAAGCCGGAGAAGCAATTCGCAATGGCGACTACACGCTGGCCAATCTCGAAGCCATCGTGCGCTGGAAGTCGGAACGGGCGGTGCAATACCTCATTGCCAACAGCAATGAGAAGATCCGGCGGGTTCTGGCCATCGCCGCTTCGCCGGAGACCTCGACAGAAGCAGCGGTGAGGGCGCTGCTGGAGCTGCACGGCGTCGATATCGCAGTCGCTTCGGCGATTCTGGCGGCCATTTTTCCGGAGCGTTACACGGTGCTGGATTTCCGCACTCTGGAGGCGCTGGGCCATGCCCGCCATGACGTGCGCTTTTACGAGGAATATTTGGCGTTTTGCAAGCGGTTGGCGGAGAGCAACATCGTGGAGCCGCAGAGGGATTTGCCCGCGCCCACGCCGCTGCGCACGCTGGATCGCGCGCTTTGGGAGTGGTCGCGCAGCCACTTGGGCTGACGGCGGTGAGCGGCTCGGTGGCTGCCGGGCGCCGCAGCGTAAAATCGCCCTCGTGAGCCACTCGTTTGAGATCGGGCCGGTGCGCGTAGGATCGGGCCGGCTCTTTCTGATTGCCGGGCCGTGCGTCATCGAGAGCGAGGCCCACGCGCGACAAATGGCCGACGCCATCCAGCGGATTGCCGGTGAACTCGGCGTCCCCGTGATCTTCAAGGCCAGCTACGACAAAGCCAACCGCACCAGCGTAAGGAGCTTTCGCGGACCGGGCCTCAAGGAAGGCGCGCGGATTCTTGGCCGAATTGCGCGCGAAACCGGGCTGCCGGTGCTGACCGACGTCCACGAGCCCGGCCACTGCGAGATCGCCGCCGAGGCTGTCGATGTGCTCCAGATTCCCGCCTTCCTGTGCCGTCAGACCGATCTGCTGGTGGCCGCGGGCAACACCGGCCGCGCCGTCAATATTAAAAAGGGCCAGTTCGTGGCTCCCTGGGACATGACGCACCCGCTCGAAAAAGTGCGCTCCACGGGCAACGAGCGCGTATTTTTGACCGAGCGTGGCTCCAGCTTCGGCTACAACACCCTGGTGGTGGATTTCCGCTCGTTGGCCATCATGCGCGGCCTGGCGCCGGTGGTTTTCGACGCCACGCACTCCGTGCAGCAGCCCTCGGCGGCCAACGGCGTCAGTGGCGGACAGCCGGAGTTTATTCCACTGCTGACGCGGGCCGCCGTGGCCGCGGGTGTGGATGGCATTTTTCTCGAAGTCCACGACGACCCGCCGAACGCCAAGTCCGACGGCGCCAATGCGCTGGACTTAAAGCTGCTCAAGCCGCTGCTGGAGAAATTGCTGGCGATTCAGGCTACGCAGAATGTGAGGTGAGCAAGATGGATGTCTCTGAAGGATCGGCTTTTGCTGGGTCGAGTATGTCTGGGATAAGGTAATTGTCGTAAATCCCCTTGATTCATCATCCGCTTTTGAACTATAGCGAATCAATTTGCTCGGGTGTGCCCGGTCTCGATTCTGAAGCCTGGGAAACCACAAATCCTCACGAATGCGGCGCCATTCGCACAAGCGCTCTAAATCGCCCGCACTTCAAGCGTCTTGCCGAGCGCTTTCAACGCACCGGCGATGCCGTCGATCTTGGTTGCGTGGCGGAGATCGATTAAGCGCGTGACTTCTTGCGGTGTAATCCGCAAGCGGCGGGCCAATTCGACGGGCCGGACCTTCTGGGCGATCATTTCGTTGAGCAGCAGGACCTTGGCCGAGACGCTAGCCGGCAGCTCGACCACACGCTGACCGCGTTTCGGTTTCGAGGGCGCAGGGATTTGCTTGCCTTCCTCGATGTACCAGTCGATGGCCGATTCTAACGCATCTTTTGCCATTTCCAGAGCGTCCTCGATCGAATCTCCCTGGCTCTTGGCCTCGGGTATGTTGGGGAACGTCACCATGAGAAGCTTTCCGTCGGGCG
>JASHUH010000617.1 GCA_030040115.1 Acidobacteriaceae bacterium
ACAGCCTAACTGGCATGAGGCGCTGCTGACGACCGTCCAGCTTCCCGCCAAATCCGTTTGGCGCGAGAAGGCCTACATCTACATGGCGATTGGCGTGGTGGGCACCACCATCGCGCCCTGGATGCAGTTCTATTTGCAGTCCTCGGTAGTGGAAAAAGGCATACCCGTCAAGGATTATCCCGCCTCGCGGCTCGACGTGGTGGTGGGCTGTTTTTTCACCGACCTCATCGCCTGGTTTATCGTGGTGGCCTGCGCGGCCACGCTCTACGTGCACGGCATGGGCGCAATTCAGGTGGCCGCCGACGCCGCCGAAGCCATGCGCCCCCTGGCCGGCGACTACGCTTTCATCCTCTTCGCCTTCGGGCTCTTCAATGCTTCACTCTTTGCCGCGTCCATTCTCCCGCTTTCCACGGCCTACACGGTTTGCGAAGGCTTGGGCTTTGAATCGGGTGTGGACAAGAGTTTCAAAGAGGCGCCATTTTTCTACTGGCTTTACACCCTGCTGATCGCCGGCGGAGGGTTGACCGTTCTCCTGCTTCCTGATTCCCAACTGATCAACGTGGCCATTCTCTCCCAGGTGCTGAATGGTGTTCTTCTTCCCGTGGTCATCATTCTCATGCTGCTTCTGATCAACCGCAGCGATCTGATGGGCGAGCATAAAAACTCGCGGCTCTGGAACTGGATCGCCTGGGCCACCAGCATCGTGGTCATCGGCATGACCCTGGCCATGCTCTGGGGTATGATGCCGGGCCACTGAGAAGCCACTCCGTTCGCTCGCCAGCCGGGCTGGAGCGATGCGTTATCATCGTTGCACTTGAATCTTGTCACAGGCGCGCGCTCCATGCGCATCGTTTACGTGCTCACTTCGCTCGGCGTCGGCGGAGCAGAACGCCAGGCCCTCGCCCTGGCTGCCCGCATGGCGCAGCGTGGCCACTCCGTGGCGCTGATGGTTCTGCGATCGCCGATGGCTGAGGAATGGCCCACCGGGCTCAACGCCAAGTTGCCCGTGATTCGCCTCGGCATGAGCAGGTCGCCTACGGGTGTCCTGGCCGGACTCGCACGCGCCCGCCGTTTTCTTCGCGATTTCCGTCCCGACCTTATGCATAGCCACAGTTTCCACGCCAACCTGGTGGCGCGTCTGCTCAAGTTTTGGGTTCCCGCGCCCGTGGTGCTCTCGACCGTTCACAATGTCTATGAAGGCGCCTGGCATCGGATGCTCGCCTACCGGGTCACCGATCCGTTGAGCCGCCACACCACGGCGGTGAGCCAGGCCGTCGCAGAGCGTTTCATTCGGCTCGGAGCGATTCCGCGCCGTAAGTGCATCGTGGTCACCAACGGAATCGACGCAGCGGAGTTTTCGCCCCATCCCATGCGCCGCGCTGCAATGCGCGACCAAATGCATGCGCACTCCGATTTCATCTGGCTTGCGGCCGGCCGTCTTGTGCCCGCCAAAGATTTTCCCAATCTGGTTCGCGCTTTCGCCGAGGTGCGCGCCATCTTCCCGCAAACCCAACTTTGGATTGCCGGCGCAGCCAGAGATGAAGAACTCGCCGGGCCGGGCCGGAACACCGCTTCGCCTCCGCGCGCCGCCGAAGGTCGTGTCCATTGGCTGGGCCATCGCCGCGACCTCGCCGCCCTGCTCGACGCCGCCGACGCCTTCGTTTTGTCGTCAGCCTGGGAGGGCATGCCTTTGGCGGTGGGCGAAGCCATGGCCATGGAAAAACCGGTAGTCGCCACTGATGTCGGAGGCGTGCGCGAACTGGCCGGCGATGCCGCCGCATTGGTTCCGCCGCGCGATTTTCGCGCTCTCGCCGACGCGATGATTGGATTGATGCGACAGCCCGCATCGACTCGCCAGGCGCTGGGCAACGCCGCACGCGAACGCATTCGCGCGCAGTTCGGCATCGATCGGCGCGCCGACCTCTGGGAAGAGCTTTACCGCTCGGAGCTGCGGGCAGGAGATACGAAAAGGCCGGAGCGGAAGCCCCGGCCATAATTTCCCGGTTGAGCAAACCGAAAAAGTCAGAACGAGAAAAACGCCTGCAAGAAGATGCGCCGCGCCGCCGAACCGGACGGAGAAGCAAACATCCCGCTGGCGAGGTGCGTGGCCACGTCAAACCGGGCGCCCGGCCCGTACAGCCCTGTCGCCGGATTGAGCGTCGGCACGACGGTTCCCGATGGCGTGCCGTAGTTGATGGCGTTGAAAAGGTTCAGAGCCTGGGCGCTGAAGGTGAGCGAATACTTGTGTCCGGTGTTCGACATGCCGCCGCGGAAACCGCCGCCGCGGGGACCGCCAAACGGCCCGCCAAAACCACCGAAACCGCCGCGCCCCCCGCGGGGACCACCGCCGCCGGGTCCGCCGCCACCCGGAGGCGGACCGCCCGCCGACTCGGTCGTGGGACCGATGCCAAAGGAGCGGCTCAGGCGCAGGTTCATCGCCCAAGACGCGGGTGCATAGATCACGTCGCTCGGCATCAGGGTCTCACCCGGTTGCGGGTCGGTGTCGAGCGCGCCAAAGCTGGTTTGCACGACGTCAGCCGGATCGGACGACGCGGTTGCGTATGCAGGCCGGTTGTTGAAGAAATTGTCTCCGGTAAGATCGGTAGCGGTGGTGACGCTGAATGGCTTTCCGCCTTGCGCGACGAGGAACGGGTTGAATGTCATGCCCCACGGACCGCTGTAATTCGCCATGAGGAAGATCATCTGCGGATGCACGAAATACGCGCGGCCGTAGTCCTGGCTTAGGTCCCAGGAGTTGGAAGGATTCGAGCCATTTCCACCGTCCGAGTCGGCATTGTTCAAGTTGTAAAAACCGGAGACGCTGAAGTTGCGCGTAAACTGCGCGTTGATGTTCACGATCAACTGGTTCTGTTTGTAAACCGCCTCGGGATAATACTGGTCCACGATGCCCAGGTTCGGATCGGGCCGCGGACCGGTCGTGGCGTTGTAAAACGGCGGGAAGGTTCCCGCCAGGGGCAGAAAAGCGTTCGAGTCGCGCACCACCAGTTGGTGTGCGCCGAACGAATGCAGATAAGTGAACGTGAGGGTCGAGGTGCGCGTCAGTTGCCGCTCCACGCTTACCCCGAGCTGCTCGGCATACGGTGAGCGGTAGCTCGGAGAGACCGCGTAGATCTGCGGCGCCGACGATGCCGCCGCTCCGGCCGCAATGCAGCCTTGGTTGAGAGCGTTCTGCAAGCTATTCGCGTCGAAGCAGCTCGGATTGCTGATGACCGTCTGCGTCTGGCTCTTGGCCGTGCCGTTGTATTGCTCCAGGTTCATTAAGTCCTGGATCTGAAAGCGATCGTAAAAGAAACCGAGGCCGCCGCGCAGCACCGTCTTGGCCTGACGGCTATTCTTGTGGCCGTCGAGAGCGTAGGCAAAGGCGAGCCGCGGCGCGAAATCGCTGTGGTCCGCCACGTGGTTTTGCGACTCCCAGCGCAGGCCGGCGGAGAGCGTTAGGAACGGACTGTACTTCCAGTCATCCTGGAAAAACAGGGCCGCGTCGTAGAGATTGCCTTCAAACGCAATGGGCCCGGTGGTGTAGGTGAGTGTGTTGGGCGTGCAATCCTGCCCCGCCGGGCAAGCAGCCGCAATCTGCGCCACCGTTTCGCCCGCCGCCATTCCATTCAAGGTGTCGATATAGGCGGCGAGCGAGGGAAAATTGAACGTGCCGTTGAAATTCGAGTCGGTCGAAGTCGCCTGGCGATTGTCGCGCATCCACGCGCCGAATTTGATGGCGTGCGCGCCGGCCGTCATGGTGGTGAAGTTTTGCAATTCATAGTGGTCGCTGTGGCCGCTCGACGATTGCGCCGCATTGCCGCCGCCGGAAAAATAATTGGGAAGGCTCACCGTCGGCGCAGTGCTGACCGGCGTCTCCGAGGTAATCTCGCGGCGGTACTCGAAGCGCGTTTCATTCACCATCCGGTCGTTGATCACTTGCGTATCGTCCAACTGGAAGGTGTGCTCAATCGTATCGGAGGTGGCGTTCTGCGTGGGCAGCGCGGTATTTCCGATTTGCCCGCTTTCGTCCTGACGCCAGAACTGGTAGCGCAGGGTGAGCGTATTCTTCTGTCCCAGTTGCAAGTCGATGCGTGGCGACACCGCGGTGTGCGTCTCCGGGCTGAACAAGCCGCCGGAGATGACGCTCGGGACGTAGGTTCCTCCGCTCAGAACCGCCGTGTCGGCCGTGTAGATGCTGGCGTCCTGATTGTTGCGCTCCTCCACGCTGACAAAGAACGAAGCCCACTTCGACAGCGGCCCACTCACCGTCCCGTTGCCCATAATGCTGTAATAAGGCGGAATGACCTTGGTGAAGGGATTGCCGGTGTTGAAGGCGCTGTCGTTGCCCATGCCGAAAAAGCGTCCGTGCAGGCTGTCGGTGCCGGGCTTGGTGAGAATCTCGATGCGCCCATAGCCCAGCCGGTCGAACTCCGCGGAAAAAGGATTCTGGTTGATGCGAATTTCGCGGATGGCCGACTTCGGCGGCAACTGCCCGCCGGTGAATCCATCGATGTAAATCTGCCCGCCATTTGGACCCGCGGAGGGCCCGGCCAGCGCCGTCAATTCGTTGGAAAGCTCGTCGGGATCGTCGGACAGTGCATCGAGGTCCTTGCCCTTGAGCACCACCGCGCTGGCGTTGGCGCCGGCTTCGGTGCTCACCTGCGGCGCCCCTTCCGCCGTTAC